>NZ_SHOE01000024.1:0-69732 GCF_012275705.1 Vibrio chemaguriensis | reverse complement strand
TGTATAGTCATTTGTCACTTTTTTTTTTTTTATTCTGTTGTTTTTTTTTTTTTTTTCAGATGTGTATAAGAGACAGCCCAAATGACGTCAAGATGCAGAAATCGTGTCAGTGACATGCTCCGCAGGGCGAGTTGCCTTATCCCACAGCCTTTGTTAACGATTTTTGATTTAGAACCACTAGATCTTCAAATCGTTGCCGTGCCTGTGAGCCAAGTCATTCTCGCTGAACCTAGCACCTTGAGGTTATTTGGGGATATTTGGGGATAGTATCCTTTATCAATTTGCACTATCTTTGTGGCTTCTATCAAATCACTTAGTTATCAACAAACATGAATCTTGCATTGCTCAGTATGTTCATCCCTACCTTCTTTTTTGTCTCAATTACACCAGGAATGTGCATGACGCTCGCCTTAACGCTAGGAATGAGTATCGGTTATCGCCGCACATTATGGATGATGATTGGTGAACTCGTCGGTGTCGCGCTGGTTTCAGTCTCGGCAGTACTAGGGATCGCAGCGATCATGCTCAACTATCCTTGGATGTTTATCGCACTAAAGTTTATTGGTGGCGGCTACTTACTCTATCTTGGTGTAGAAATGTGGCGATCTCGAGGTAAGTTAGCAATAAATGTCGATAATTTGGAGACACCCAGAAGTGGTAATGTCGCGCTCATCATGCAAGGCTTCGTTACCGCTATCGCAAACCCAAAAGGCTGGGCATTTATGATTTCTCTGCTGCCGCCTTTTATCGATCAAAATGCGGCTCTTGCTCCACAGCTGATCGTGCTTGTCTCCATCATTCTTCTTTTTGAGTTCATTTGTATGTCTCTGTATGCCACGGGTGGTAAAGGACTGAAACGCGTGTTGGGTCAATCAAAGAATGTGCGCCTGATGAACCGTATCGCGGGCACTTTAATGATGGGGGTTGGTGTTTGGCTATTACTGAGCTAAAGCAACGCTGGAAATGATGAAAAATATCCTAAGAAAAATTACGCGAAACATAAGTGAAGTATTAGATTTTCAGGCCCGGGTTTGGGTCGTAAACGTTTATGCTGGAGAACACAAAGGCGAATCTTACGTTGTAAACGAAGACAGCTTTTCCGAGCCATTGCAATGGATGAAAAAGAAAGGTTATCACACATCCATGCTGCGCCTGGTTGAATCGATGAAGCGCTCTCAAATCATTGAGTTCGATTTAGGTCACGTCAAACACCGCCTGATGCGTGTGAAATAGCACAAAGTAAAACGCCACTCAAACTGAGTGGCGCAAGCACTTTTTACCTTCAGCACCTCGTATTACGGCGCGGTATCAATCTCAACAGGCAAGTAATGCTTCGGTTCGAGCTTGAACAGTTCAGGTAATACGGTACCAATGGAAATGGAAGACCATGTACCTGATAGCACACCAATAAACATCGCTGTTGAGAAACCCGCTAGCGGTGCTCCCCCCATAATCCATAGTGCACCAACAGTAATCAGTGTTGTGCCTGAAGTCACCATCGTTCTAGAGAACGTCGCGATGACAGCCTGGTCATTGATGTCTTCCATTTTCCAACTTTGTTTCGCGATCAGTAGCTCACGAATTCGATCTGAAATGATGATCGAATCATTCAATGAGTAGCCTAAAATTGCCAATACGGCAGCAAAAACCGTTAAGTTGAATTCCATTTGGGTAACGGCGAAGAAGCCGAGGACGACAATTACGTCATGAGCCAGAGCAAATACAGAGCCACTCGCTAAGCGCCATTCAAAACGGAAACACAAGTAACCAAGGATGCTCAGCACACAAATCAATAGTGCTAAACCGCCTTGGTCAAACAAATCCTGGCCAACTTGAGCACCAACAATACTGTTGCTGACGACATCAACTTGATGTGAAACTGGCTTTAATACCTCTTCCACACTTGGCAGAGTTTGCCCTTCTTCAGGGGCGGAGTAGCGAATGAGCCAACGACCATCTTCACCTGTGCGGGTGACAGAGGTTGATTCACCAAGTTTTGGTTGTAGTGCATCAAGCAGATCGTGGTTGGTTAACGACTTATCGACTTTCACTTCTGTCACCATACCACCAGTAAAATCCAAGCCTAGGTTCAACCCTTTAAAGCCCAGAGCACCAAGTGCGATCACCGTCAAAACGATAGAAACTAGCGTAGTAAAGTGGCGAATTTTACGAATATTTTGTTTTAGCATTTCGACCATGATTAAACCCTCACATCACGACGGGCATCTCGGCCCCAAATTAAATTGATCATTGCTCGAGAGGCAAATACGCCTGTAAACATACTGGTTAACAAACCTAATCCGAGTGTTAAGGCAAAGCCTTGGATTGGACCGTTACCGATGGCGTATAAAATCACGGCGGTGATCATGGTAGTAATGTTGGCATCAAGAATGGTCGAGAACGCGCTATCAAAGCCCAGATCAATCGCTTGAGCGAAACTGCGGCCTTCACGCATTTTGTCCTTAATACGTTCGAAGATAATAACGTTGGTGTCCACTGCCATACCAACGGTTAACACCAACCCTGCAATACCTGGAAGCGTTAGCACCGCACCTGGTAACAAGGCAATTAAGCCAAGCAAACAAAGCATGTTGGCACAAAGCGCCACGTTCGCCACCCAACCTAAGCGGCGGTACCAAAGGGCCATAAAGGTCAGTGTTAAACCCATACCCAAAGCAAGTGCCGCAAAACCATTTTCAATGTTTTCAGCCCCCAAAGAAGCACCAATAGTACGCTCCTCTACGATAGTAACCGGGGCTGTTAGCGAACCCGCACGAAGTAATAGCGCTAACTGCTGCGCTTCGTCCATGCTGCCAGCGCCGGTAATACGGAACTGGCTACCAAGTTGAGATTGAATAGTCGCAACGCTGATAACGCGCTCGCTGCGCTCTGTTACGCCACGATCGTTTGTCTTGTATTCGCGATAAACCGTCGCCATTGGCTTGCCAATATGCGTTGCAGAGAAATCACTCATCTTTTTACCGCCCGCGTGGTCAAGCGAGATGTTAACTTCTGACATACCCATATTGTCGACGCCTGCACGAGCGTTAACAATGTGCTCACCCGTTAGGACTGGTCGTTTCTCTAGAACAACAGTTCGGCCATCGTTATCTTTCAGTACAAGATCTTGGCCGCTTCGCGCTTGGCCTGCATCTTTCACTTCGTAGAATGCCAAACTCGCAGTGGCACCAATAACGTTTTTCGCTTGTGCTGGGTCTTGTACACCTGGGAGCTCAATACGAATGCTGTCTTTACCCTGACGCTGAACTAATGCTTCCGTAATACCTAGCTCTTCAATACGACCACGCATAATCTTCAAGTTTTGTTGCAATGTCGTTGATTGGAACTCTTGAATATTCTGCTCACTTGGCTCAAGAACAAAACCGCGAGACGAGCTTTTCACCACCCAACCTGGATAGTTTTGACGCAAGAATTTGTTTACTTCAGCTAGGGCGGTATCACTCTCACTGTTTATCGCAATGCGGTTACCACTTTCTGCGCGAATTTGTACACCACGCACGCGCTGATCTCGCAGGCTTGCTTTGATCTCATCGATCAAAGCATTACGTTGCTCCTCAAATGCTTTATTTACGTCAACATTCAAGAGGAACTGTACCCCACCGCGAAGGTCAAGACCGAGTTTGATTGGGCTAAACCCCATCTCATTCAGCCACTCTGGAGCAACAGACACATATGAGAAGGTAATGCTGCCTTCTTTATTTAGCTCATTGTTTAGTAACGCACGAGCTTTGCTTTGCGCATTTTCATCATCGAATACTATGGTCGTTTTGCCATCTTTTTCGATGATTTTGTCTGCTGAGATGTGATTGGTTTTCAGTAGTTGATTCAACTGAACAACCGACATTTCACTGCTGTTTTGGTTTGAAAACGTTAGCTGGATCGATGGTTGCTCACCGAACCAAGTCGGAATCGCGCTTAACGTTAAGATAATGACCGTCGTGATTAATACGACATATTTCCAAGCTGAATAGTGATTCATCAGCTTTCTGTTCTTTTGCTGCTTTGGTGTTTTTTTCATGTAAACATCATCCCTTCACTACAAAGTGAAGCTTTTAATAACAAGGCTTAACACACGACAGATGCCCCCAGAAAAAAATTCAGGGTATGAAATGCTCAGGACGGTTACGCCCTGTTGAATACAATCGTCGTGTTAAGAGTGCACAATGGTGCAAATAGATGGTGTTTAGGCAGAAAATTGACTATTGAGTGCGACGTACATTGCGTTGGTCTCTTTCCAACCAGAAATGCGATGATCGCTTGTGAAATGATAAAAAGTGTTCTGGTTTTGACGCCAATTGATATCCATCAGGCTGTAGGCATAACCTGCGTCAGCATAGAAAGGCGTGTTTAGGTCACCAACAACGTCAACATGCTCATCATCAAGGCCTTCACGTAAGTGAGAAACCCAACGTTGAGTGTTAAATAGGGCTAGCGTATCGAGTCTTGCGTGACTTTCAGAAATCGGAGACTGCGTCGTTTCTTCTGAGACTTCAGAAAAATCGATTGAGGTATTTGCAAAAGCAATACTCGCAACAAATGGTTGCAGCTTAGAAAAGTAAGGTAAATGAGCTTTCTGATCGATTTGCGCAGCAAAAACATGCGCTGGTAGCAACACCATCGCAAGCAGCATAAAAAGCAATTTTTTCAAGCAAATCTGAGACATAAGAACTCACTAAAAACAAAACGAGTCGAGTTTTTTCACTCGACTCGATGATAGTATTCCTATTAATTATGGTTCACAACTAAAAAGTTATAAATCTCTAGAGGCTTTAAACTAAAGGCGCTCTGTTAGCGGTAAAAGATATCGCCTTTATCGACATCTAAATAGATTTTGTTCTCTTGCTCCAAACCACCACAATAAATGAAGTACACATTGCTCTTGTCATAAGTAACCGAACGAACCCAGCCACCGAGCTCTTCAAAATCACTCGGATCACAGGTTTCATCGTCTAACAATTGCTGTGTTTTCTTGCGGAAGATGTCCAAGTGAACTTTTAAATCATCCGACTTCTGCAAATATCCATCCAGTATTTCTAAACGCTCTTGTTCTTTAATAACTGGCTCTGCATCAGATAATCCTTCAGCATTCAACCACTCAGCTTTTTCTTCACCGCCCTCTTCATAAACAAGGTAACCAGAGATTCGATACCAACCATCCACTTTTTCTAACACCGATACTTTTTCTCCCTTATAGAGCGTATCGACAACCAAAGCATTAGCATTTGGCTTATTGTAAACATTGATTCGACGCTCAATGACATAGTATTCGGTCACTTCAGGAGGGGCAGTTTCTAAATCCAGAATCGGTTTGGATATTTCTTCTTCCACTGGCGCTTGCTCCACTTGCACAGCGTTTGGCGCCTCAGGTTCATCTTTCTGCATAAAGAAGAAATAGTATCCAGCACCCGCCCCACCGAGCAACAGTATGACAATCAATGCGATGAGAATTTTCTTCATGTACTTTTCCTTTTCATTCTTTGTTCTTATCTCACCGGCAACACGCATGTCGCGGAAATTTGGGTATATACTCAAAAGGGTCGGTCAACTAACGCGAGCAATAATGATCAACAAACTCAATTGGATACTGTTGTTTCTTCTGTTCCCCATTATGGGGCACGCCAATATTCAATGTAACCCATCGTCGTGGAATGACAATCTTACCCAATTCAATCGTTTAGAGTCCAATTACAATAAGCATGTTGAGGTATTCAATGCACTTTTAGCCGAACATAAGCAGCGTCAGTTATTGTCCCAAACCTTTTCCCTACATGAACTCGTGTTACTTTGGCGCGCCCGCTCGAACCAAAATGCGTTCAAAACTCAATTAAAAGCCTCCATTCAATATAAAGAAGAACTCACGACTAAAGCTAATGAGTTGATTAAATTGAGCACACAATCTCAATGGTCAGCAAATGGATGGAAGAAACTTGCCCAAAAGTGCCGTGAGCCAAACGAAACTGCCAATCAAATCACTGCGGAGTGGTATAACACCAACGCTTTGCAACTTACCGAGGATTACAAACGCCTTTCTTCACAGTACCAAGCACTAGCTCAACTCTATGATAAAGAAGCGAGATCGCTTCAATACGCTCAAGATGTTTCGAGGTAAAAATCGAGCCCGTTTTGAAAAGACGATGTCGGGTTTTCACTCCAATATTGGACGTTATTCGTGCTTTAATTCCCTCTTCTAGTGATCCCAACGTTATATGTAAAAAATGGGACTGTTCCCTTTTACAAACTTGACTAAACCATGACCAAGAGAGGCAACTTATAGAGACATACGTCACAATAATGCTTTACTTATGGCCAATTTTTGGTTAATTTACCCATTAATAAAATTTAATAAAAAGTCACATTTGGCTGGAGATGATGCTACAACCATGGTTATCAATCGATTAAGTAAAAGGGACTGTCCTAATGCTACCAAAGCCAAGTTTTTGTCAGTAGTTAGGCACGTAAAAGAGTTTGGTTCAATCAGCGATTTGGACCTTTGTAAAATTTTCGGAGAAACAATTTGGAGTGATGGGAGGGAATACCATTCAGCTGCGTTCTCATTCAAGGTTGATAGATACACAGGTAACTGTGAAATCTCACAATACAAGCACCAATAAGGCTTAAGAATTTATAAGGCGGAGTCAGGAAACTGATTCCGCTTTTTTGATCATCGCGATCGTAAAGTCGTGATCGGAATAACCCTCGATCAATTGTGCGTCTGGACATAGCCATCGGCAATAGCGTAACACCCCAACTTTATTATGCGATGCGAGCATTCTCATGCTCGGCAGCTTTTCTTCATCCAATAAGTTAAACACGCACCCTTTCTCTGCTGCCCGGTACATTTTCTCGATCATCTCAATGGTATGATTTGGATTCGCGGATTGATAGTTCAATGATCCAGAAGCAAAGACATAATCACTACGGGGCAATACCAACGTTGAAAAGTCACCGCATACGAACTCACTTTGAGTACGAAAGTCCCGCTTTCTGGCCTCAGAGATAAACTGTTTTTGCTGATCAATGCCAATATAACTTTGGGGGCGCAGATTGTTGAACTCAATAAACGCTAATAAGTCTCCGTAGCCGCACCCAATATCTAAAAGACTTGAACCGTCTAACGTTAACCCACGGCACAAAGCTTCAAATCGACTGATTTGGCTGTACTTATCTCTCCATCCCAGCGTTCGCGCTCTGTCTGTACCGAACTGTCGGTATCGTTTTCGGTGATAGTGAGCAATCTTAAGTCTATCGAGAAATTTCATCTTTCTTATGCATAAATCGGCAAGCTTCCATTTCCTTTCACTTGTCTAATCGCCAAGTGCGTATGGATATCTTTTACGTTTTCTAATCGTTGTAGCTTTCTAGTGAATGTTTCATAACCAGCGAGATCTTTGCTGACCACTTCTAACAAATAATCATAAGCCCCTGATACAACATGGCACGAGATCACTTCGTCCATTTCAACAACAGCATGTTCAAATTCATCAATCGAAGAAGCTTGGTGGTTGTTCAAACTGACTTCAACAAATACGGTCATCGCAATACCCACCGTGTCTCTGGACACAATGGCTCGATAACCGCTAATTACGCCCTCCTGCTCTAAACGCTTAATGCGTCTTGCACAAGGTGATGCCGATAATCCTACTTTGTCAGCGAGCTCTGCCGTAGTCAGGGTTGCATCCTTCTGCATCAAGTTGATCAGTTGCCTGTCAATTTTGTCCATTTTTCCTTCCATGCCAATAATCACTAATAATTGGCATTTATACGCGCTTTATCACCAACATCAAGCTTAATTACGTCAAATTTTGCCTCCCTTTGGCTCGAGTTTTATTCAACAATTAACACATCATTTACAAATGGACATGCCGACAATGATCTTGGGATACGCAGCTATATTAACGACCTTACTGCTTTGGTCTGGTTTCTTTATTTCTTTAAAAGGGGGCGCAATTTCTAACTTGCAGCCAGCCGATATCGCGTTAGTTCGCTTTCTAATCCCAAGTTTAATTTTATTACCATTTGTGATTAAGCATAAACAGGCGCTTCGCGTCGTGCCTAAACGCTACCTAACTGGTGTTGTGGTAGGGAGTGGCCTGCCCTACCTGCTGGTCGTCGGCACAGCTATGCACTTCGCTCCCGTGGCGCACGGCAGTGCATTAGTACCTGGCACTTTGCCATTATTTGTTTCTGCTATCGCGGTGTTGTGCTATCAACAGTCGCTGAGTACTCACCGCTTAATCGGGCTTTCTACGGTGTTGTTAGGGATTTTCGTATTCCTTCTTTCTAATAGCGGTGCAGAGTACAACTGGTCTCAATTACAAGGCCACATCTTGTTTCTAACCGGTAGCATTATGTGGGCTGTTTTCACCATCAGTGCTCGTGTTGCTAACCTTAATGCGCATGTCTGTGCTGGATTCGTTGCAATCGCGTCTTTGGCACTGCTCATCATTGCGGTTGGCTTCGGATGGGTAGATAGTTACCTAGCGATAACGCCGATCAGTCAGTGGCCGTGGGAAGAATTATTTGGCCACGCGATGTTGCAAGGTGTCGGCGCAGGCTTAATCGCCTCTTTTACCTTTATCTATGCAATCCGAATTATTGGCGCCGAAGCCAGTGCTGCTTTTGGGTCATTAACTCCAGTCGTCGCGACACTTCTTGCCGTTCCAATTTTTGGTGAACAACCAGATTCACTTACTTGGTTAGCGCTGATGCTGGTAACCTGCGGCAGTATTGTGGCAAGCCAAATCTTTATGAAAGATGGAATGAGCCAAACTTATCGCCCACCACTTCACAGATAGCGATAATTTTACAAAAACTTTTGTCCTACTATCTTGAATAACAAAATGGCGTTTTGATAGCCTCGATTTAACCAATAATTAAAACGCCAATGTAATGCCTGCCACTCATACTAAAGATGAACTGCATAGATTCCTCAAACCGGGAATGAAACTTTCGACTAATTTCGAGTTTGGGCCTAAGGACCAGTATACATATTCCACCACCTATCTTGGGATGAAAGAGAACGCGTATTTGATTCTTGATATACCGATGCGTTTGCTTGAAGAGCAAGTGATGAGAAAACTCCCAAACGCCGATGTCATCGTGCGTGGTGTATCAGATACGGAGTTAGGCCATGTCATTGCATTTAAATCCAGTGTTCTAACAACTGCGGTTCGTCCTTCGCCCCTTTTATTTATTCGAATTCCAGGAACATTTGCAACCAAACCAGTCCGGGAACACGAACGATATAAGCTGCAAATGGATTGTAAGATTGTTCATGCGGGGAATGTTTACGACGGTAGCCTTATCGACTTCTCACTGGCAGGTATTGGTATCTCAACCTTTATAGAGCCTGAATTCAACGTTGGTGAAAGTGTCACTATTGACTCTTCTCTAAGTCACTATATCGGAGAAGAAAATCGGTGTGTCATTGCCAACATTAAGAAGTTGGTGAAAGGCTGGGTAATAGGAATTAAGTTTGAAAGCCCAATAGCGATGAGTCACGAGCTAAAAACAGAGTTACTGGAGCAGTCCTTTCTAACCAGTAACGTCTGAACTTACTGCTGGCTAAAGCGCGTCGCCTCAAAGCTGTTGAGCACTCTGTGCACCGCATAGGTCACGAGCAGAGTGACAACAATAGCAAACAAAATACTACTCACGCGATACAGCGCGCTGAACATTAAATCGCCATCCGGAGTAAGGTATTGGCCAAATAAAATACCTAATGTAGTTAATCCGCCAAACCCAGCTCCTGACCCACTAGACTCTTTTACATGCATATAGCTGAACATCATCGCGCCAATCCACAGTAATGGGACGATAAACAGCAAGGTATCCGACCAATCGTATAGTACGAGCTGCCCAGCAATACCAAAGGTTACCCCCATCAAGGTCCCCATTGCTCTTTTGCGCGCATACCCTAAAGCACCGTTCCAATGCATAGGAAACAATAAAAGCAAGGTTGTCGCCTGAGCGGACATAGAATCACTGAGGTCAAATAGCTGGAATACAAGGAAAGACATTGTAGCGATGCTCGCCCCCATAAGGGCTTCATGACGCATGCGGTGACTCTGTTTAGGCTGAGATGGTTTTGCCGGTGGCTGACGAGGCTCTGCATCAGGGATCAAAAATGTCACGACGTAGGCCACGACCACTGAAATAACATTCGCTTGTAGGTTGCTGAATATCAGATCATTTAAGTCGGTTGTTGGATAACTCGCAAAATGCAGCATGATGCTCAAGCTCAGCACGCTATTTGCCCCAAACAGGAATAAGCTCCCTTTTGACATACAGGCGAACTTATACAAAAACAACCCGAAGGCGATGATCGTCATCATGCCAGGATGTCCACCAAATAGCCCACCAAGAATACCGACCTCCAATCCGCATACGACCGCTGAAAAAATCAGCTGTCGTGCAGCATGCAGGCTCATGACTGGTACCATTCCAAGTAACAACATCGGTGTTACGGTAAAAAATACGCCATAATTCCAGCCAAAGACCTTACATAAGGTGAAGCCAATGGTCGCGCCAGTTGCAATGCGCAAACACTGACGGAAGTCGTTTTCAGACATGGGATGATCCCATAACTTCATATCGCCTCCCCGTTAATAAATGTAATGAAGAAGACTCAAAAATCGGATCTGACATCTCGCTAACCAGCCAGATAACGAGTTTTCTGGCAACAGCTGCACAGTCGCACGTGCCCCGGCCGGAAATGCGCGCTGTTGAGGCTCATCGATAGCTAAATGTAAACGTAAACGCTGCGCGTCTCTCACCCAACGGTTTGAGTCAGTCGGTGTCGCTAAGCGGCCATCTGCATCAAACTGGCCTGAGCTTACCCCTGCATCCACACTCGTAATACGAGCTTCAAATACGTCACCTGGCAAGCTATCAAAGGCCACTAACGCCCGACTGTTCTGATTGAAGTGTCGCAGACTCTTTTCACGAAAGTCGGCAATAATATCCACGTCATCCGAGACTAAAGCCACAAGAGGCGTACCAGCTGCCGCATAGGCACCCGTTTCCAGCTGCAAGTTAGCGACAACGCCATCATGCTCAGCAATTACTTGAGTGTAAGACAGATTAAGTTCCGCTTGTTTTAGCTGGTTTTGTGCCACGCGGATATTTACATTCGTTGCACCTAAATCGCCTCGGTTTACTTCCAACTCTTTTAAACGAGCGCGCGCGGCCAGTAAGTTTGCTCTGGCTGCCGTTGCACTACTTTGTGCGTCGTCACGCTGTTGTTGCGAGGTGCCATTGCGATGAAACAATGTATCAAGACGTTTGGCTTCGCGAACTTTTTGCTCGGCGACAATTTTGCTCGCTTCAACGTCCGCTTTTGCCGCTGCAATAGAAGCATCAAGCTGTTCATTATTTTGAATCACACGCTCAAGGTTAAGTTGAGCCTTTTCTACGGCGAGCTGATAAGGCTGTGGATCAATCTGGAATAGTAGATCGCCTTGGCTTATTTCTTGGTTGTTGGCAACATAAAGATGCGTAATCTGTCCGCTCACACGGGGAGCTACTTTAGTTACCACTCGCGTTGCCATTGCCTGAGGCGTCAATGGCATGGCGAGATCTGCGACTAGAAAATAGGCAAAGACAAGGACAAACGCGACGCAAGAATACTTGATCCAACGTGCGAATTTTTGATCTGGAGTCATAGGCGTTTACTTCTCTTTTAATTCGGGTTTCTGACTTATTCGCTAAGTGAATCAAGTGCATTGTGAGCAATCTGATCTAGGATCAATGAAAGCTTTTGAAGCTCTTGGTCATTGATTTCCGTCAGTAGCTTGCTCCGTACTTGAAGAATTCGAGTCTCCATTTGCTTGAGTAGGGTTTTACCTTCTTCTGTAAGGCTAACAATACGTGCTCGCTTGTCATGCTCACTGCAATGGCGAGTGATCAGAGATTGCTCTTCTAATAGCTTTAATGTGCGCATCAGCGATGCCAACTCAATCTCAAGCGCTTCAGCCAAATGCTTCTGACTAACGTTGTCGCCCATTCGATAAAGTTTCCATAACGCAGTCCAACGCGGGTACGTCAGGTTTAAAGGCTCCAACTCGCGATCTGCAACCATTTTCCACAAACGGGCAACACGAGATAACTTTTCAGCCAGAGAAAGGTCGCGCAAACTGTTGATGTCTTGAATCATAAGATCTACTCAATTACTTAGCTTGCTAAGTAATATAAAATAGTTAGCACGCTAAGTAAATAAGTTTTTGTGATTTAAATCACATAGAATATGCCATTGGGGAACAAGTTTGCGTAACGCAACGTAGTACTTGGGTTGAATAGTAGTGATATACGACACTGAAGGTGATATCAGCACTCCTGGCTTATCAACAAGTGAAGCATTGAGATACAAAAAAAGCACAACCCTAAGTTATGGCGTTGTGCTTTTCGGTTTAGTGAGCGATTGAATTATCAATTAAGGCTCATAGCGAATGAGTTCATCACGTTCGTTCAATTAAGAATCGCTGCTTGAAGTCAACAAAGGCTTCATGCAGCGCATTTTCTTTAATCGGTTTGAGCAATACGTAATTCGCGCCCGCCTCCATAAAAGCATCACTGGTTTCTTTCGCCGTATCGGCAGTACAAGCATAAATTGGCGTGCCTAACTTCAGCTTCTGTCGGATCTCTTTGGTTGTTTCAATTCCTCCAAGATGCGGCAGTTGGTTGTCCATCAAAATCAAATCGTAAGTATGATCTTTTAAGAACTCCATCGCTTCCAATCCATCTTTTGCCCAATCAACCTGCATTTTGTACTTGTTACAAAATGCTTTGAGAATGAAAGCATTGGTATGGTTATCTTCTACCAACAGTACTTTTAGACTCTCTGCGAATAACTCACCAGGTTTAACTCTCAAGCTTGAATCAAGAGGGGTGAGCACTCGCTCACGATCTTTCACTGGCATTGTAATAACAAAGGTCGTACCCAAACCTTTTTGACTACGTACTTGAACGTCACCTTCCAGCATATCGACGAGGCTTTTCACAATGGTCAGTCCCAAGCCACTGCCACCGTATTCTCGAGTGGTCGTTGCTTCCTCTTGAACGAAAGGTTCGAACATTTGGTCAAGCTTATCGGGCTCTATGCCGATGCCCGTATCCGTAATTTCCACTACCAACACACTATTTTCGGCGCCGTAGAACTGCTCCAGTTCAGCATGCAAGCGTACGCTGCCCGAGGGGGTAAACTTGACTGAGTTACTGACTAAGTTAAATAAAATTTGGTTCAGACGAACTTGGTCAGTAAAGATTTCAACATTGGGATCAATCTTGTTTTCAATGACAAGGTTAACGCCTTTATTTTCGCAAATTGGACGATAAATGTTTTCTAACGTTCGAATCGTGTCAGTGAACGAAAACGGGTGCTTTTGAATATTAAACTTACCCTGCTCAATCTTCGAAAAATCCAAAATATCATTCAAAACAGCAAGTAAGTGCTCACCACTATGTCGGAGTACATCAATTTGGTTATTCTGCTCTTCCGTTTCGACCGAGTCTTTTAATAATTGAGCAACTCCTAGAATGCCATTGATTGGCGTTCGGATTTCATGGCTCATTTTAGCCAGAAAATCGGCACGTGCTTGGGCGGATTTTTCTGCCTCTTTACGTGCCAAGTTACTTTGTTTTTCCGCTTCAATAAGCGTCGTAATATCCTGACCTTGAACAATGATACCGCTGATATCACCATCCACTCGAATCGGCGATAAGTTCCAGCGATATACCTTGTCTCCAATTGGTACATTGACGCCAGTTAACGTGGCTCCTTGAGCTGCCATTCGCAGGTGCGGCATCAACTTTTCTTTGAAGCCTTTAAACACTGGGTGCATGGTTTCAATGTCGTTTTCCATGACCAATTCTTTGCGGGCTGCCGGATTGATTTGGATGAGTACGCCAGACTCTGACCAAACCATAATCGGCGATAACGCAAAGTTAAACAGATCGCGGAATGAACGCTTTTGCGCTTCCAGCTCTTCAAAGGTGTTTTCTAGTGTCGAACCAATATGATCGAACTCCTCGATATCCGATCCGCCAAATCGTTCGAACCCTTTTTCTTCACGAGCCGAACGAGTGTATGCCATCAACGAGCCAAGCTCTTCGACAACTCGATTCTCAATCCACTCTTTGGTCATCAACGCAATCATCACCATCCCGATAACCGAAGCCAGCATCGCTAAAAGGTGCTGGATTTGCAGCGTCACAACACTCTGATTGTCCTGCACGGTTAGTAAACACAAATCCGTCGTGGCAGCATTGACTTCGATAGGGGTTTTAATGATCAACAACTGGTCAAGCTTTTGCTGAGACTCTCGCCGCTTCAGAACATCAAATATCTTGTACGCTTCATCTCCGACTAGTGAGCTAGCTAGTGGCGTATCGTTGGCCACCAAAACAACATTATCAACGTTCCCTTCGTTTTTTAGTCTTTCCATCAACCCGAAGTTGTTATCTAGAACAACAACATTGTAAGAATACCCCATCACTTCACCGGTTTTAGGTTGTAAAACCGGTACACGACGCAGTAACAGATGGCGAGTTCCCATTGGGGTATGTGAAGGAAGGTAATACCAATTGTTGCTAAAAGTCACTTGGCTCGCGAGATCATTGAGAATCAAGTTATTGATGCCATAGAAATGCGCATTCCCATCGTCCCAAATAATGCCTTGATGATCGGTGAGAAAGCGAAACTCTGGCGTATGAGAAGGATCACTCTGGTCAATACTCATGAAAAAGTAATTGAGAGCTTCTTCATCCCGTTCTGTATAAAAATCTAAAACAACATCACTCTTCGAGTTACTGTTGTGATGAATCTGAATCGCAGCAAAATGGCTATCAAAAATATTAAGAATCAGCGCTGACGTCTGTTGCTTAGTTCTATCCACTTCTTGCCAAATAATTTGCTTCGAGAAGTAATAACTCTGAACGAAGATGCCTAAAATGATCGGAGCAAGTACGAGAATGATTATTTTCGTAATAAGCGTCGACAATGAGCGACGCTTTCTTGTTTTTGATGTAGTTGTCATCAATTGTCTGAGTATCTAAATGCGCGTTTTCTTAATGCTTCAATTCTTTCTGGAGAATCAGATTTCGTGACGACTTCAAAATCACCAGAATAAACGGTTGGAACGGGTTTCCCTTCAAGATCCCACTTAATCGCTTCTGCCATTGCAATGCCAGTATCATCGTTCATACGCATAACAGTAACGTCTAACTCCCCTTTCGAAAGCGCTTCTAATTCTGCAGAGCCGCCACCCCAGCCGTTGATCATGACATCTTCACGCCCTAATTCTTTCAGCGCATCAACAGCCCCTAGCGCCACATCTGTAGAACACGCATAAATAAAATCGACGTCAGGGTATTTTTCCAAACTCGCTTTTGCTGCTTCATACCCAGACTGCTTTGTCGCTTTGGTATAGTAAGCAGATTGTAGTTCAAAGTTGTTATCACGGTTGACTTGATTGATAAAGGTATTACCTCTGATATCGCTGATATATCCTTCTGAAAAGTAGAGCACACTATAATGGCTCTGTTTTGGAAAACGCTTACCAAACTCCACGGCAAGCTCACGGCTGCCTTCAGCATGATCAAAACCAACATAAAGGAACGGTTGGTGCTCCTCCCAATCTCTTACCGGTGTAGTGATATTTTGTAAGATCAACTTGGTTTTCTTTGAGTCTAAGACGTGTTCAACAAACTTACGATGCCTAGTGGTATCGAGAGTGAAAATCAGATAATCGGAGTTGCTCTTCAGCGCTTCCATTAAAGACAAACTTTGTTGCTTAATATCTGCGTTGGGACGGGTAAATACTTGATTAAGTTGATAGTCGATATCGAGTTTATCTAAACGCTGTTCAAATGCGTCGATATTTCGAATCCAATAATCCGAAATCTGTTGACCTGGATAAACCACAGAAATTTTTAACGGACGCTTTTTGTCTCTTTCAACCGGAACAGGAGTCTCTCGCACGGCGTCAGCCAACGCATTCGTTAACTGCTTCTGTTCTGGAAACTGGTCTAAAAATTCTTGATATGCCCAATACCCGTTGAGGACTTGAGTGGCTTGCGCTATCGGCGCGACAGTGGCCATTGACATCAGGGAGAATACTAACGCTTTTTTCATCTACTGCTCTTTTAGCTTTTTATGAGCCTAATTCAGCTCTATTCGTTACCTAGCCGAGTCATCCTTTACTCTTGTAATCTACCTTCCTCTGAGTGCCTGTTTCAATAATAAATTGGTTCTTAGTCTGAGTTGGAACGAATAAACGTTTATTGTGTACCTAATTGTAAGGTCACAAAATATCATTTCTCCTTTTCATACTCTGAGTGTTTAAACAGAACACCAACCCATTATGCGTCAGTTTGTTCTTACATGGTACTCCAAAACTAAAAAGAAACCGCCTCAGTGGACGGTTTCTTTGTTATTCGGCATGTCGCGAACGCTTATTTCGATAAAGCCATTTCTAACATCATCTGCTGATTTTCATCAACGACAATACTTGCTTTTGACATAACGAGCAGCTCTTTCTTAGCTTTTGTTAGTTGCTTAATATAATACTCAGCCCGCATGGCAAGCGTCTTTGAATCAAAATCCGAAGACCACTCCAATACCAAGGGACCTTTTCCTTTTAAAGCTTTCGCTCCTTTGCCCGTTTGGTGCTGATTGAATCTTCGCTCAACATTGTTTGTGACACCGCAATACAGCGCATTGCGGTTATTTCGTATCAAATAGACACTCCAACGCTGCGCTGTATTTTCAATCATGAAAGTAGTGACTCGACCTTAGCTTTGAGTTCATCGAGCTCTTCTTTAAGCTGAGCAACTTCGAGCTCTAGCTGGCTGACTCGATCAGAATTAGAGCCAGCCGCTGACACTGGCGCTGGCGCTGCAAGCTCAGAGACGTCAACGTCGCCACAGAACAAATGCATATAGCGTGACTCTCGCTTTCCGGCTTCACGCGGTAACTTGACCACTAATGGCCCTTTGTCTTCGCTTGCTAAGTGCTCCAGAACCGTTTCAACTTCTTTTACATCATGAAATGTCGCGAGACGATTGGTACGAGTGCGAATTTCCCCAGGCGTTTGAGCACCACGCAAAAGCATACAGCACACGATTCCCTTCTCTTGTTCTGTCAGTTTTAAATCACCAAACTCCGTATTACAGAAACGGTGCTGATACTTGCTAACACGGCTGTTAAACGCACTTTCGTCACTGACGAGCCTACGCTCAATTAGAGCGTCAACGGCATCGAGAACGTCTGACTCAGAGAGCGACATTACGGGATCACGGTTGCTTTTTTGATTACACGCGTTAGTTAATGCGTTTAGGCTGAGGGGGTAAAGATCTGGGGTGGTGACTTCTTTTTCGATCAAGCAACCAATGACTCGTGCTTCAATTGCCGTTAGCTCAACTTTCATAATGCATTTCCTTATTATTTTTGCATTTGACTTGGTACCTAAATCGCTTCGAAATCATGCATCATACATTGGCAAAGAGATGCAAGAAGCGTTAACGATTCAGGTGTCGGTGTCAGGCTAAAGCATAGCGCAAGACCTGGCACCCTTTGCGAATCGGGTCAGGTATCAATGCTCCGAGAGAATTGGCACTTTCGTCAAATTGCCATCTTGATCAACCATCATTATTTTTGAACGATTCAGCTCAACTTCGATGATTTCGAGTTGCTCGCGAGCGTTGATATACGCTGTTTTTAACTTTTCAGCCACAGAGCGAGTGGCTTGCTCATTATCTTGACTACTTACTTGCTCCGCAGTGTTCCCAGAGTCCATATCAAGTTCATCATTTTGCATTCAATGGTGTTGATAATATAGTGAAGGCCACGTTATGACAATGAATCGATGGATTCTACGATGTTGCCCAAAACTCGATTAAAGAAGCGTGATTATGTGGACACATCGCAATTGGTTGAGAAATGTTCAACTCTGCATTGTGATTGATCTAAAGACTGTTATGCCACTGGATGTTGTGCTTTAATCGAGGGAGATATTCATAAAATTAGGAAAGAGAACTATGAGTAGCGTATTTGAAATCGTTAACCAAGCTCGTCGTAAAAACAAACTAAAACGTGAGCTGCTTGATAACGAAAAGAAAGTTCGTGATAACCGCAAACGTGTTGACCTTCTAGAAAACCTTCTAGATTACATCAAACCAGAAATGACTCACGATGAAATCGTCGCAATCATCAAAAATATGAAAGCAGACTACGAAGATCGTGTTGATGACCACATCATCAAAAGTGCAGAAATCTCTAAAGCACGTCGTGACATCAGCCGTCGTATTCGTGAACTGACTGAAGAAGATAAGCAAACTAGCGGCAAAAAGTAAACACGTAAGCTAGATTTTCCAACCCCGAGTAAGGCTACCTTCCTCGGGGTTTATTTTTGTCTCTAAACTAAGCGCCGTGTACAATCAATCCAACTCTTATTCCTAACGCATTCAGCTTTCTATGTCCTCAACTACGACAAGTACACAACCAACACTTGCAAAACAATTATTTACGATGACTTGGCCAATGCTATTTGGCGTTCTATCTTTAATGAGCTTTCAGCTTGTAGATAGTGCGTTTATCGGTCAGCTCGGCGTTTTACCTTTGGCCGCTCAAGGTTTTACTCTTCCGTTGCAAATGGTCATTATCGGCATTCAAGTCGGTTTAGGTATCGCCACGACCGCTGTCATTTCTAAAGCGCTTGGTGCGAATGAAAGTCGTTATGCCAAACAGCTCGGTGGCTTAGTTTTGATGATTGGCTCAATCGGCGTAGCCGTTTTTGGAGGGCTAATTTGGCTTTTGCGCTACCCCATTTTATCTCTATTAAGTGCTCCAGAGTCTGTGATGCCGATTATCGACAGCTACTGGCCTTGGTGGCTGCTAAGTTCATGGACTGGCGCGGTTTTATATTTTTACTACAGTATTTGCCGGGCTAACGGCAACACCATGTTGCCTGGCACAATGATGATGGTGACCAGCGGCGTGAACCTTGTGCTCGATCCACTATTTATTTTCACGTTTGACTTGGGTATTAACGGAGCCGCAATAGCAACCATCGTTGCTTTTGGGTTTGGTATTTTAGTCGTCGCGCCTCGCGTAAAGAAGAATCATTGGGCAACAACGCAGTGGCAAGACCTCAACGTAGCTAAAAGTGTTGCGTCTATCGGTAACATCATGGGACCTGCGATGATCAGCCAACTGCTGCCTCCGTTGTCGTCCATGTTAGCAACAAAGTTGTTGGCAAGCTTCGGGACCGCCGCAGTCGCCGCTTGGGCGCTCGGTTCACGCTACGAATTCTTTGCTATCGTTTCGGTGTTAGCGCTGACAATGTCTATGCCCCCAATGGTCGGGCGCTTACTTGGCGCAAAAAACTACCAAGATATCCAATCGCTAGTCAGTATTGCCGTAAAATTCATTCTGGGCTTTCAACTTTTGATCGCAGCCATTACGTTTGCCGTCGCAAACCCACTTGCACTACTGATGACCAGTGATGTTCAAGTAGAGCAAGTATTAGAAATGCATTTGCTGATTGTTCCTATCAGCTTAGGTTCACTAGGTGTATGTATGTTAATGGTTTCTCTTTGCAATGCATTAGGTAAGTCTTACACCGCGCTCACCATTTCAGCGCTACGCTTGTTTGTCTTTTTCCTTCCTTGCTTATGGGTTGGCGCTCAAATGGGAGGAATCCGAGGTCTACTTTTAGGCGCTTGTATCGGCAACATTCTGGCGGGCATTTCCGCTTACCTAACCTATCGACAAACCATACGTAAACTCGCTGGCGCTCAAGCAAACGCATGACAATGCATGGTTAAAATAAAGCCCCTTTGATTGGGGCTTTATCGTCTTGAAATGTTATCGATTTAGGCGAGTTTTAATTCATTGAAGAGCTCAAATAGCTGATTCGATTTATAAGGCTTAGGTAAATAAGCATCCATACCTGCAGCAAAACAGTTGTGAATGTCTTCTTCCAAAACACTCGCGGTGAGCGCAATAATGGTCGTTTTCTCACGCCCGGCTTTCTTTTCCCAACGACGAATTTCTTTCGTCGCGGTCAGTCCATCCATCACCGGCATCATACAATCCATTAAAATTGCATCGAATTCTTCTCCCTTTGTGATGGCTTCCAACGCTTCTTGTCCATTGCTTGTTATCAAATAGTCATATCCTGCTTTATCCAGAAAGAAACTCGCGATTTTCTGATTCATCAAGTTATCCTCCGCAATTAAGATCCTCCTGTGAGAGCGCGACGTTCGATATTCAGACTTTGGAATACTATTAGTGACAGCGTCACTTGAAATGGTTTTTTCTACCTTCGCTAAATCGTCAATGACATGCTTAAATCGATTGCCAAGAAAAGGCAATGTGAGTACAGCATGTACTCTTTCTGCATTGTCGTAGGGAGTGGATAGATGATGCTGACAAATAATCACACGACGAAGATCATATTTGAGTGACAATTCATCTAAGGCTTCATCCGTATTGGAGTCGTCACTATGGCACAGAAATATGACATCAAAGTCATCGTTTATTGCTTTTACTTCATTAACATTATTCGCACCAAAGAGATTGATTTTTGCTAATCGACACTCTTTCAAAAGTTGATCAGCGTAATCGTAATTTGTGCAGATCAAGAGCCCTTTATTTATCACGTCCGAGCGCCAGCCAAACACCGGAATAACATCAACCTCAATAGAGAATTCAAAGCATGTGCCCACTCCTTTTGTGGATGTCGCTATAAGCTGCCCTCCCATCATGGATACCAGTTGACGACAAATTGCCAATCCCAGTCCCGTTCCGCCGAACTGCCTCGACACCCCTTCATCTTCCTGAGTAAAGGGTTCAAAAATCGTCGTTAACTTATCTTGTTCAATGCCTATCCCGGTATCTTCGACTTTAAACATCAGCGTTCCGCGCTCGTTCTCAGGTAACTCGTCATAACTGACATCAACACGTATATGACCGCTTTCGGTAAACTTGACCGCATTCGATACCAGATTCGTGATGACCTGCTTGATTCGATGATCATCAACCATCACTCGAGTTGGAATGTTTTCAGCTAAGTTAATCCCCAGCTCTAGCTGTTTAGATGTGGCTTTGGATTGAAATAAAACCATCGACTGGTACACCACCTCTCGGATATCGGCCTCGACTAACGACAACTCCAGTCGACCAGATTCGATTTTAGAAAGATCCAAAATATCGTTAAGCAAGGTAAGTAATGTTTGAGATGAAGAGTCAATGTCATCAACGACTTCTTGTTGATGGGAAGATAACTCGCTTTGAGAGAGTATCTCCGTCATGCCCATAATACCGTTTAGGGGGGTACGTATTTCATGCGACATGTTGGCAAGAAATACTGATTTAGCGCGATTAGCAGACACTGCTGACTCTTTAGCATGGAGTATTTCGTCTGTTTGTCTCTGCTTTTCTTCAACCACTCGATTCACTTGCTGAGCGAAAATCGTCAGTTCATCACTGCCATCGACTTTGACTTTCGTCTGTTTCTCTTCATCGTTGATCAGCGCCGTTAAGGTATGAATAATCGCATCTAGTTTGCTATTAACCCGAAACCAAGTGCCAAAGCCAAGCCAGCAAAGCATTACGATAACCAAAATAACGCCAGAGGTAATCATCGCAATATTGGTCTTTTGTTCATGAACTTGTGTTAGGAGCGACTGCTCTGTTTGTTTCGTGAACCCATCAATGAGTACTTGCAAGCGTTGCACACGGAAATCGAGTTCTCTCAAATACGCTTCATAGTCACTACGTGACATGTCCCCTGACATTAATCGCCCACGAGATGCCAAATTTCTCTGATATCTCGGCGACGTAAACAAGCCTAGCAATTTATCAACTTGATCGTATGACCCTCCTAAATTTAAAAACGCATCCAAATTTTGCTGCTGTCGATCAATAGCCTGAAAAAACAGACTCTGACTCAACCGACTCTTAGGATCTTGAACTAGGCGATGTGTCAACCAGGCTTCTTTCTGTGTCCAAAAAGACAGCTGAGCAAGGTAAGCAATAAAATTCTGCATTCGAATGCCATCCTCACTACCATACCACTGATGATTTTGTAGCAAAGAGCGCGACATATTTTGAAGCAGTTGAAATGCCCAATCGCCAAGGTCATCCATCTCGTCCAACCTACCTGATAATACCCCTAGCATGGCCTCTTTCAGCTCATCAGCATATTCAGCGGTATTGGGGTTACTGACGAATTTTTGATGCATGGAAGCAATAACACCGTTTTGTTCTTCTATATTAAGTGCGGCTGATGCTTTAAGCGTAGGCTGGCGGCGTGCTTTCTCTATGGAGTAAATAAAATGAGAGGCTTGGGATATCAACTGAAAACCTTGGATATTGATTACCGTTTGATTGAGACGGCTTACGCGCAACGCATTGTCAGAAAACTGCTGAACTGCAAAAACCACTATCACCACCGTGGGTAATAGTGCGAGGAGTGCTAAGCGTGTTTTTATTGATAATCTCAACATCCATCAGCCCAATGGTTGATCTCATCCGATTATTTAATACTAGACTAGTTTCTAGCATTGAAAGGCATATACGACATGGTTACTTTAAAACAACATTCACCTACCAAAACCATGGTCATTCCGCTTATTTCGCCATCGGTCAATGAAATGGTAATTGTGACTCGAATCATACTTTTTGATCTTCAAGCTGAGTACAAACAGTGAAGTTTCACTCATACCTAAGATGCACATCACTTTTCATAAAATTCCAAACCATATGTTCACCTATTTCGTTGCCTTATCGAGACAAATCACACAAAAATGCAAACGAATTAACAGTGACAACAAAACTAATTTGAAAACACACATTATCATCGCGAAAAAAGTGGATGATTTTTTAAATGTCAATACGTGAAAACCACCGCTTTAGTCACATTAATTCACCACTAACACGACCTTAACTAGTGTTTTACACTGGATTTAATTTTCCTAGCAGAATAAGGGCTCCGACCTTAGAATCCGCACACATAACTATTACAACCCGATTACATAACCCACCACACTCTTGCACGCTGCCGAAGAGGCAACAGCAGAGAGTATGGTTAGCCCCCAAAACGTGAAAGGTCTAATACAACAATGAGTCCAGAGAAATATCTCCAAGACTGGCAAACTAGCCAAACGATTGCTGAATCTATTTCCCCTCTAATTGGTAAGCTATATCGTCAAAAAGGAATCGAAGTGGTTCTGTTTGGTAAAACGCTTATCAATGCTACTACTATAGACATTCTCAAAACTCATCGCGTTGCAAGACGTTATACAGGAAGCCCACTCTCACTTGAGCACACGATGCCTATCATTCAAGCGCTATGTGAAATGAGCATTTCTTCGTGTCGTGTCGATGTTGGCCAATTGGCAACTAAGTACTGGAATGAACATGACGATACTGCCCCTCTAAATGATTTCCTTATCACTGCACTTGATGGCGCACGCGATGCAGACTCTTCATTGAAAGCGCGTGATGTAGTTCTTTACGGTTTTGGTCGCATTGGTCGACTGCTAACTCGCCTTCTGATCGAGAAAAGTGGCCCAGGTTACCCACTACGACTACGAGCGATTGTGGTTCGTGGCGGTAAAAAAGGCGATTTAGAGAAGCGTGCTAGCTTACTGCGTCGTGACTCAGTCCACGGTCAGTTCAACGGTAGCATCGTGATCGATGAGGAACGTAAAGCTCTGATCGTTAACGGTAACTACATCCAAATCATCTACGCAAACAATCCAAGCGAAGTGGACTACTCTGCTTACGGTATTAACAACGCGCTTGTTGTTGATAACACAGGTGTTTGGCGTGATTCTGAAGGTCTAAGCCAACACTTAGCGTGTCAAGGTGCAGAGAAAGTGCTGCTAACGGCACCAGGTAAAGGTGACATCAAAAACGTCGTATTCGGTGTAAATGAATCAGTTATTCGAGAAGATGACACCATCATCTCTGCAGCGAGCTGTACCACAAACGCAATCACGCCGGTTCTTAAAGCGCTGAATGATAAATATGGTGTCCTTTCTGGTCACATCGAAACCGTGCACTCATACACAAACGACCAAAACTTGATCGACAATTTCCACTCTGGTGACCGCCGTGGACGTAGTGCTTCTCTGAACATGGTTCTAACTTCAACTGGCGCAGCTAAAGCAGTAGCAAAAGCACTGCCAGAGCTAGCTGGTAAGCTAACAGGTAACGCAATTCGCGTACCGACACCAAACGTTTCGATGGCAGTCGCTAACCTAAACTTAGGTGAAGACGTAGACCGTGATTCACTGAACGATTACTTGCGTGAAATGGCGTTGAACTCTGAGCTTTCGGCACAGATTGACTACACCGATTCAACAGAAATTGTATCAACTGACTTAGTTGGTTCTCGCCATGCAGGCGTCGTGGATGGTCAAGCGACTATCGCACAAGACAAACGTTGCGTACTTTACATCTGGTACGACAACGAATTCGGTTACAGCTGCCAAGTTGTGCACTGTATGGAACAAATGATGGGTGTTCGTTACCAAACATTCCCTCGATAGGTGAACTTTGCTCCACAACGTTAACCACATAGCGTAACGGACAATATCTCATATTTGTTCTAAATAATAAGCGCGAAGCGCATTACTAATATTTTCCCCGTTTATACGCCTGATCACCCTCAGGCGTTTTTTCATTTCGCTCATTTGACACTCTCCGGACAAAGTGAAGACTATCATTCATGTTTTGTTCATGTTCACAGCATTAATCTGAACACATGAATTACAGAGAGGTCATGATTATGAATCGGATTATTGTTACCGCACTAGCACTGATTACGGGCTTTTTTACATTAGTATTTAGCTTGATCATTGCGATTCCGTTGACCATCGCAGCGTTAATTACAGGCAAGCGTATTGAGAAGCGCGTGAAGAAAATGCAGAAAGAAATGCATGAAGAGTATGAATTCAATACTGGTAAAGCCGATGCTATCGAAGGTGAGTTCGAAGAGGTTCGCCGATAAGTAAATAGAATTTATATAAGTTTCTCTCCCCCGACTGCTCCTGAGAAACTTCTTGCTTTCACCCTGTCTTTACAATGGCAGGGTGCTTTTTTTGAAAAGCACAACGTCAAATAAGCAACTAGCGGCTTATTGTTTTATCTTTGTGTTGTGAGAGGCGGTGTAGCCAACCTCCCACAAATCACCATCAACACCAGAGTATGGGTTAGATTCTTTCGGGGTCCCATTTTGGCAAGCTTCTCTGCCTTCTCTCTTTATTTCTTCTATGCGATTTAAAACGAAGTCAAAGTGCTGAGGATCAACCTTTTGTAGTAGCGCGTACAAAAGCCCAAAACCAAGCATCGTGAATACAAACAGTTCAAAAAACACCCATATGCTCTTTGTTGAAAGGAATATCCAAGCAACGCTGCAAACACTGGTCAAAATTACTACTAGAGCTAGATTTACTATTCTTTGCATATTGCTCTCTCACCTTCTAAACGGTCATGAAGTCTCTACCCCTTTCATAGGATAAGTAAGAGGAAAGTCCGTTTTACCCAATAAAGCATTCTCGACTTAATATGCGACACTGTTAGTATTAACGTTAAGTGGCTCTCGTTCTAATTATAACAGTGCGTTGGAAAGCTGTGCTTACTACAAATGATAATGTGAACCAAAGTAACACTATTGATAGTATTAACTTTAGCAGCACTTAGCGTCAAGATTACGTAAATTATATGAGGGTTTACTGAGAGCAGAAAAAGGCAGCCATCCGGGCTGCCTTTAATATTTTGTTGTCTTTGCAAATTTATACGGTTACGACCACTCGAAGTGCCAATAGCATGAGAACAATCCCTGACAAACGATCAATTAACACCGCTTTAGAACGAATTCTGTCCACTACTTTAGAGCTCGATAAAACTAGGGTGATAAAAGTATACCAAAGCCCGTCCACAACAAATGGTGTAGCCACAATGATCATTTGATTGCTCAAATCATTACCTAGCGCTACAAACTGACTAAATAGTGCGATAAAAAACAAGGCAATTTTGGGGCTTAAAATCGAGATAAAAAAACCTTCTCGAGCAGACTGGCTTACCGTTGTTTCCTCGCCTGACTCCAACTTCGCCGCTACACCGCCTTTCGAACGCAGCGCATTGAACCCTAAATATGCAAGATATGCCGCGCCTGCAAGGCTGATCGTCTTGAACAACATCGGGCTTTGCTGCAAAACAACAGCGAGGCCAATCAGCGTAATAAAGGCATAAATGCCAATTCCAAAGGCGTGTGCCCAAGCCGTTGCCAAACCATTGATGCGTCCACCAGCCAAGGCATGTTTTGCCACAATCGCTAGGCTAGGCCCAGGAGACATAGCACCGAGTAAACACACGGTAAAAAGTGATAACCAAACTGTTAGTGTCATAAATAACCTCTCTCCATTTGAACTCAATCTATCAATTGAAGAGCTATAATTTGAAATCAAAGTTTCGCATAAAAGTCATGATTTAAAATCATAACCTAATGAATGGAGTATTCCGATATTTTCATCACCGCGTGGATTTGCTCTCGCACCCACTGATGAGCTGGATCATTGTCGTATTTAGGATGCCACATCAGCCAATATTCATGGGTAGGTGTCTCAAAAGGAAGCGCTTTATGAACCAAAGGCCAGTGCTTGGCCAAATTATTTGCAATGTGCTCCGGAACTACCATCAAGTGCTCACTTGAGACCAAACGATTTACCGCCGCAGAGAAAAAAGGCACTTTAAAGGTAACATGACGCATCAGCCCCCTGTCTTTTAGTGCCATATCGGTACTTGAGTCTTTGTCTCCCCCACCCGTCACTTGAATATGCGAATGACTAATGAGGTCCTCTACAGAAATCGAAGCCTTACCAGCTAAAGGGTGAGACGCCTTCATCAAACAAACTGACTTATCAGAACCAATATTGATGCTAGATACACCTTCAGGCTGAGTGGGATACATAGAAGAAGCAAGGTGGATTCCTAACTCGTGAAGCTTATCGATAAAATCTAGCTGCCACAGTCGATACGCCAAATCCAATTGTGGTGCTTGTTCACCCAAGTGAGATGCAATATCGGGCAAAACGTATTGTGCCACGTAATCGCTTGAGGCAATAACCAGCTCGCCTTGCCACAGTTGCGGCTCAAAAGGTTTGTCATCGAGTAAATGGTCAAACTCAGCCAGTAACGCATCAAGCTTTGATTTTAATGCTATTGCTCGCGGGGTTGGTATCAGCTGATTACCTTGACGAATAAGCAGTGGGTCACCACACAGATCGCGCAATTGTGCAAGCTGTCGGCTAACCGCAGACTGAGTAATGTGCAAACGTTCTGCAGTTCGGCTGACATGACACTCTTCTAAAAGTACATGCAAGGACCTAAGTAGATTCAAATTGATGTTGTTTAACATACCGGCTCAAGAAGGTTTAATAAATAATGGCACCCATGATGCTTATTTCACAAACTGGTTGCCAGTCGTATTAAAGAACTCAGCTAAAACGGTATGAGTCATGAGGTGCCTTAGCTCTGGGTAACGTTGAATTTGATCTCTGATTTCGTTCAAACGAGTCATCGTAGGTACTTCGACAAAAACCATCATATCCGTTTCACCACTGATTGCATGGCACCATTTTACGCCATCGATTTTGTATAGTTCGTCGGCATATGATTCGCAATAATACGTGGATGTAGATTTATCGAACTTTAGAGCAAAATAAGCACAAATCGAGTCCCCGCCTGAAGAGGCAATTTCAGCGTGATACCCGAGAATCACTTTGTCATGTTCTAGCTTACGAATACGAGCAGTCACCGCAGAGCGAGAAAGGTTCACTTTATCCGCAATTTCAGTCACCGACAGCCGAGCGTTGTGTCGGAGAAGATCCACAATCTTGTGATCAAACTTGTCCATATACTTACCAAGCTTTCCTTATTTTTTTCATTCTATACCGATTCTAACTGCATAAGAAACCAACATTTTGTTGGAAATATTTAAAACAACCGTCATATTGACGGCTCAGTAAATCATTTTGTTATTAAGATTTTGGATATGCTATTTGGTAAGCATGAGATGAGCACCGTTATCCATTCAAATAAAAGAGCGATAACGCATTGAAATCAAATACGCTTCTTATGCACTCAGCGCACTAGCGGGCTCATTAAACTCCAATAAATGAGATAATTAGAAGCCACAAGCGTTTTCGTCATAAGCCCTACAACATTGGATGAATCAATTAGCATGGAACAGCTCAAAAAAGACATTTCACTCACATCCGGTATCGCCCAACTATCCACAACATTAATGGGAACGGGGCTTTTTATGATACCAGCTATTGCAGCAGGCATAGCGGGTCATTTTTCACTATGGGCCTGGATTTTATTATTCATCGCCATTTGTCCTATTGCGCTGACTTTTGCCCAGCTAGGCAAGCGATATCCCAACGCGGGCGGAACCGCATTTTTTGTGCGTAAAGCATTTAACGCCAAGCTGGAAAGTAGTGTAGCTTGGCTATTTGTTAGTGTCATTCCGGTAGGGGTTCCGGCCGCGATTGCACTCGCCGCAGGCTTTCTACAGCAAATATTGCCAGAGCCTATTAGCAATAATCTGTTTGCACAAATTCTAACGGTATTACTTCTTGTGTTCGTCAACTTGATGGGCACTAAGTCATCAGGTCATTTACAAACTCTTATTGCTTTGAGTGTCTTTGCGCTCGTTGGCACATTTTTATGGAAAGGCGACGTTAACAGCGCCGATCTCGTGATGCCAGCTATCACACAAGAGTCAATTTGGCCTATTACCGCAGCGCTTGGCGTGATGTTCTGGTGTTTTGTTGGCATAGAGGCTTTTGCTCATATGGGGGAAGAATTCAAAAACCCTCAAAGAGATTTCCCTATTGCCATTATTGTCGGTTGTTTTGTAGCGGGAGCTACGTACTGGGCTTGCTCTGTTGTTATTTTAAAGTTTGGTGCATATGGTAATGCTCAATTCGATAATGCATCGATTCCATGGTTGAGTGCTCAACTACTTGGCGATGGGGCCAAATGGATAATCAGTTTGATCGGATTCTCCGCTTGTTTCGCGAGCGTTAACTTATACACACAGAGCCTAGCGCGAATGGTCTGGGCTCAAGCTCGGGAACATCGTCCTTACAGCCCACTAGCCAAGATTTCGCGTCGTGGTGTCCCTTTCTCAGCCACCTTATTAGTTGGCGGCGTACTGCTAATATCTTGCGTGATAGGAACGCTATCGCAGCTCGATCTGGAGTTTTTCCTAAAACTAGCAAATAGTGTATTCGTTTTGGTTTACATGTTGGCGATGTTAGCCGCTTATAAATTACTCCGTGGGTTTGGTAAAGCGCTTGCGGGACTTTCTCTACTGCTTTGTACCGGTGTTTTTATATGTTTAGGCTGGTCAATGTTTTATGCACTTGGCATTTTCACTCTACTTTTACTGCCTTGGAAACAGTGGCGACATAAACGACAAACACGCGCAGTTGAATAGTCACTGCTTCCCATGTCGAAAAATTTGGGCTAAACGTTGGATGCCAGCGTCTATATTCTCTAACGCGATATTACCGTAACCAAGCACGGCACCATGCCAGTGACGTGCTTGGAAACCTGGATGCTCATAATAGCTCAAAGGTCGCAAGATGCTCCCTTCATGCTCTGCCAGTTTTGTAAAACGCAGCTCATCTATACCGTTTTGCCATTTCAACGTAATATGAAGCCCCGCCGCTTGGCTAACGACGCAAACACGGTCGCCAAAATGCTGTTGAATGGATAAATGCATCTGTTCATGCTTGGTTTTATATAGTCGGCGCATTTTTCGGATATGGCGTAACAACCCACCCTCGGTAATAAAATCCGCCAACGCTTCTTGAGTGTGCGTCGGTGAATCACCACTTAACGCATCTTTAACCACCAAACATTGCTCTACTAAACGTTCAGGAACCACAAGGTAGCCAAGCCGCAATCCGTTAAACATTACTTTACTGAAGGAACCCACATACAACACACGATCATCTCGACCCATTTGAGCTGCTAGCCCCTGTAAGCTGGTGTAGGGACGATGAGCAAACTGAAATTCGCTGTCATAATCGTCCTCGATGATCCAACTTGATTGCTCGACCGCCCAGTTGATGATCTTCCCTCTTTGCTCGGTATTGAGTGTGGTACCCATCGGATATTGATTACTTGGTGTGATATACAGCGCATCGGCATCGCTTGAGGTCACAGCTTCCACATCTAAACCTAATTTCTCTCTTACGAACAAAGGCTCAAATTGATAGTTTTGGAACTGAATCAACTTCCGCATTTGCGCGTAACCTGGTTGCTCCATCAGAACCTTATCACCTTGTTTGAGCACTACCATCGTCGCAATTGACAACGCTTGCTGCGCCCCAGAGGTAATAATAATGCGCTCTGGGGAACAATTCACTGAACGACTTGATGCGAGGTAGTCAGCTAAAGCACAGCGCAATGCCCAACTACCCTGAATATCTTGATTCCCCAACAAGCAGGGGCGGGACATGTGGCGAGCAACTAGCTTTTGCCACTGTGCCATCGGGAAAGCGTCCAGATCCGGCACACCTGGTGCAAATGCAAGGTTGATATCAAAGTGAGTTTTCGGTGATGAGTCTCTCTGAACTGAATTAGGTTCAGGCAAGTACTGCTCCGGCAGTTCTACGGCAACATAAAAGCCAGAACCTTTTTGGCTGTTCAAGTACCCTTCCGCCACTAACTGTTCGTAGGCAGAAATCACGGTATTCCTACTTAGATTAAGCGCCTGTGAAAGCTTCCGCGTAGAAGGCAACTTCCCATTCTTCACCCACAATCCTTGAACAATTTTCTTGCGAATAGCAAAAAACAACGCTTGCTGACGCGTTCCATCACTTTCTTTTAAATGTAGGTCACCGATATCAATCAAAGACAAACTGGATCCATTCATTAGTTAAAACTGGCTCTCTTTAAGCTACCAGTTAAGCGCTACATTGCAATCAAAGAATGAGGATCAAGCGCTCGTAATCGTGAGTAAACAAGGAGAGAAAATGCTATCCAATACCAATAGAACGGAAATTAAGAAAGGCGCACATAAAGCAGTCTATGATGTTAGCAAACTGCACGCCATCATAGATGAAAGCCTAATCGCTCATGTTGCGATAACCAACGAGTCAGGCCCTGTGGTCATCCCCATGCTGGCATGGCGTGTCGATGATTACGTGTATATCCATGGTGCCAACAACAGTCGACTGTTACGCTCACTCAAACAAGGAGTGCAAACGTGCTTAACCTTTACTTTGTTTGATGGTTGGGTATTGGCTCGAAGTGCATTTCACCACAGTGCGCATTATCGTAGCGCCGTGGTCTTTGGCCAGTTTGAGATGGTGGAGAATAACCAAGAGAAAGACAGGTTGCTGAATCACTTTATCGAACAGATCGCTCCAGGGAGAACAAAACAAGTCCGTTTGAGCAATGAAAAAGAGCTCAAAGCCACCATGCTGCTGCGTATCCCACTCACAGAGGCATCTGTGAAAATCAGTAATTTTGGCGTCAACGACGATGCGGAAGACATGGACATTGCTGTTTGGGCAGGTGTCCTACCCTACCGAACCGTCGTAGGTCCACTGCAAGCTTGTGACGATTTGTATGAAGGTATCGCTGAGCCAGACTACCGCAGTGCCTACTCTAATCGTTGGCAGGAATAAGCACCGTAAAACGTGCGCCGCCTAAGTGACTCTCGCCGACGGAAAGCTCCCACCCCAGTTGCCTCGCGGCACTGGTAGCGATGGCAAGCCCTAAACCAAAGCCTTTCACGTCGGCGTTGCGGCTTTTGTCTAAACGCGAAAATGGCATAAACACTTCTTCTCGCATCGATTCAGGGATGCCCGGACCATCGTCCTCAATATCGATGCTCCAGCAATCCGCTACCATTCGAATCGTCACCTCAACGCAGGATTCACCGTAACGCTTGGCGTTTTGCAATAAATTATCGATGACGAGGTTACCCAAAGTAGGCTGAAAGTGAATCAATTGGTTCGCGAGTTCATTTTCCGCTCTCAACATGGCGGACTCTAAGCCTAAGTAATTCATACGGCTTTTGCACCAAAGTGGCAGTTCCATGGTTTCAACAGAATCGACCCAGGAGTGGTTTTTCACACTCAAGCGAGACAGCATGACGATGTCGGACGTTAAATCCGTCACTACATCAACGTATCGTTCAATATCGTCATGTAACTCTGCCTGCATTTCACCACTCGTGCGCCGAGCTAAATCCGTCGCTAGCTGAATACGACTCAGCGGAGTACGCACTTCATGAGGAATAGCTTGAGTAAAGATATGGGTTTGGCGTACTCGTCTCTCAATCTCTTCAGACATGCAGTTGAAGCCTTGGGCGAGCTCTTTCACGGGTTGCGAAAATTGCTTTAGATCGACTCGCGTATTCAACTCACCAGAACCAAATTGTTGTTGTGCAGCCGTTAGTTGCCGAATTTGGCGGTCAAGACGTCGTACAGGTATGTAAACCATAATGCCTAAACTGCACACAACAACCAAAAGTAGAGTCAGTATAAATACAATCTCAGAATCTTCATTCCAATCAACATCTGGGCTAAAGAAATCCGTTTTCTCTTTGAAAACTAAACTCTTCGAGGTGTTAGGTAAAGGGAATACCGCAGCATAGGTACTGCCATCAATAAGATAAACAGGTATCTCTTGTATTCGGTACAGCAGCTTACAATCTCGACAAGGCGGTGATCCGTCCCAGTTTTCAACCAATGTTAAATCAAAGATAAAGAAATCTTGCTTGCCGTTTTCGGTTAACTTCTTGTAGAGAGAATCTGGAGTGCCTCGTTGCTCAATGTATTGATCGACAAAATAAGCACCATCACTCAAAAAAACGCCGACTTCTGTTTTGCGCATGTACTCTTCCCCCATAAAGAGAAACAAAGCAACAGTCAGCGCAAGGCCAGTAACTAACCCCACATATAGACGAGTAAACAGGGAAAACATGCGTCATTTACCTGTCAGCATATAGCCGTGGTGACGTATGGTCTTAATGGTAGCGGTATGGATATGAGCCTTAGAGAATTTCTTCCTTAGTGAGGATATACGCATATCGATCGAACGATCAGTAATGCAGTATTCAATACCTCTGGCAAGACGGCAACATGATTCACGAGATACTGGCTTATCGACATTCAGCATCAGGAGCTCTAAAATCTCAAACTCAGAACTCGTCAAACCAATATCTTTTTGCAAATAAAATGCTTGGGAACGACGAAGACAAAGGCTAATGCCATATCGGCTCAGCTTTTCTTCTTCAACGGTATCAACTTGACGACGATAGCGACGCAACGCCGCTTCAATACGGGCGAGAAGGATGTGGCCTTTTATCGGTTTGGTAAGGTAATCATCAGCACCGAACTTAAATAAGCTCACCTCGCTCATTTCATCATCGGTTGCAGTCAAAACAATGATAATCCCATGATAAAATTTACGTGCCTCTTGGCATATTTCTGCGCCATTTTTTCCTGGTAACATCAAATCTAACAGCACTAGGTCCGGCTTGAGTTCCTTAATCGTTTCTAATGCATTTTGACCGTTATCGATAACAGTTACCGTATATCCTTCGGCTTCGAGGTACATTTTGGTTAATCGAGCAATCTCAGAGTCGTCTTCTACCAGTAAGATTGTATTGCCCACCATGAATCATTTACTCCACCAATATGATGGAGGGAGTATATCGCTCGTCCTATACTGCGCAACCCACTTAAATGATAATTTTAATAAAAAGCAGGCTTACATACGCTTACAAACCATACATATACGATAATCCTAATCATTCTACGCCCCTAAAACCATGCAATAACCTGATGTTTTATTCATTAGCAGAATATAGCTTCACATAAAAAATAAAATTCGGAATAAAAATCTACTATATTTTTAAATATATCGAATGATAGTCCTTACCAAAAAACAATATCGATATATATGACTTGGTTTGCTTATATAGACAGGACTTTATGTTGCTTCTAAGTTTCTTGCTCTAATAAAGTCTACGAGTAACATGAAATGAGATATTCCCAATTAACACCTTTAGCCATATTTTGCGCGATAAGTCTAACTGCTTGCGGCGGCAGTGAATCTAATTCGAAACCATCGACAACGACACCTCCAACACCACCAGCGCCAACATTGAGCACTGTCACAATCCCAACTGTCGTTTCTACAGAGCTTCCAGCCAAGTTAAAAGTGGCTGCTGATGCGGGCTTCACCCACTATGTGAAAATCTCCCTTTCTGAAGCAAATAACAATGATGCATTTCACATTGTGGCTGTTGATGACGGTGCGAATAATGAAAAAATCTTTCGTGCAGCCAAAATCATCCAACACCTTCTCACAAACCAACCAGACTCTAAGTACGGCGCTGACAAGTCTCGTATCGCTAAGACATTAGCCGAGCGTGATGCCACACTAATGCTGACCGAAAACGACGAACAGAATGATGAGATGTTAACCAGAATCTTCATCAACGAACTGATTCGCCAAGACAAGTTGAACGATGCAGTGACAAACTCGGGCTTAGCACACTCTTTTGATACGAGTTCTCTAGAAAAGTTTGTTGTAAGCATGATGGTACTTAACGAAGAAGATATGGATACACTTGTCACATCTATCGTGGCAACATTAGTAAATAGTAAAGAAACACCAAACTGGCTAAGGAACAGCCAATCTCTGATGTATCGAGAACTGACAGTTGAAGGCGATTGCCATTACATGAGTAATTTTGCCGATTACTGTGCCAATCTTGGTAAAAAAGCCGAACGAGACGCCGCTTTTGAAGAAATTTTACACTTGGTCCAAGCGCAAGGTATTGCACGTAACACGGGGACTGCGGCACTGCAAAATGACATTCAAGCTCATGCGTTAAAAATCTATAACGATATTCAAGCGGGCAAACCGACTGTGTGGCGCCCAACTCAGTATGACTGGGACGATTGGAAATCGGACGACTTCGATCCTGAAAGTGTTAAACAAACGGGCCCTTCATATTCTCACGAATACTTTGCTGCCGCTTTTGAAGCTTACATGGGTGTAGCAAAAGCAAACGGACAAGGTTTAGATGGCTACCAAGCGTTAACACGTGAAGAAATGAAAACTCAAGATCCACAAGCCGTTGATTGGATCAGCGGCTTATTCCACGGATACTTGCAATACACCGCGAACATCGACTCTGCGGGCGTCAAACTTTACACAGAAAAGACAAATCCAGGCACAGTGCCTACCTTTCGTATGGCTCCCAACAAAGACGGCTTGATAGAAGCATACACCTACAAATCTCAGTGGCTGACAAAAGTGAAGATCATTGGCGACGACGCGATGAATGTGATCGGTAATGACCAAGACAATACCTTTGAAGGCAACAGCAAAGACAACAGCATTTATGGTGAAGGCGGCGTCAACACCTATATCGTGCCACACAAACTGGCAGAATGTACCGTTATCAAAGCAAAGAGCGTTTCTGTTGAGTGCCCGAGTACAGGCACTGACGAGTTGTACGACATTCAAAAGATCCAATTCACCGACCAAATCTTAGATGTAACCGAGTTATAAACGATGAAAAACATGAAGAAACTTACTCTATTCGCTCCCCTACTCCTTGTAGGTTGTGGTGGCCTAGCCGTCATGGATCGTACTGATGCCGTAAAAGCACAACCAGAAATGTTGATCAAAACCGACGGAGATTTTTGGGGATTCGGTGCAGATGGTCATTTTGATTTTGCTGGTAAGTACAAAGGCAACTATTCACGCAGTGCTTCTAACTCAAGTTGGTTTAACCATATCTCTTTCAAAGAAGGTGCGATGGGCGCAGAAGTGACTCGTATCGACAACGGGGAAACTTGGCTTTTGAACTGCACTGGGGGCGGTATGTCGGTTAACTACATGGGCGTCGATTTTGGTGGGAATGATCCTTACACCTGTTATATCACCCAAGATGGTGTCAAAGTGGGAGAATTTGCGATGGAGCCAAAATCCGCTCTCATCGACATCAGCTTTGAGAAAAAAGAGACTGGCGTAGTGCGTATTGGCAGCACCCACTTTAATGTAGAAACCGTACATACTAGTCCCGACGCCATGATGGCGGTAGACATTCCATTGGGTTATAGCTTTAAGGAAGGCACACAAGAAATTGCCGCCGTACAGACGAACGGTACCATTGCGGTACAAATGCTCCCAGAACTTAGTGAACAAAAAAAGGATGTGATTGCCATCGGCGCTGTTGCAAGTGCACTAAGCTGGCGCCCTAAGAAATAGCCATTACATTAAACAACACCAAGAAATAGCAAAGCCCTCTACCTTGAGGGCTTTTATTGCTTGTTTTCATAAAGACAAGTGAAGCATTACTTTTCTAATCTTCCCGCATACTGCTTGGGCGTTAATCCACGATGCTTCTTAAACATACGATTGAAGCTCGCCACATTGGTGTAACCAAGGCGCATGGCAATATCATCAATGCTCACGCGCTTACTCAATAACTCAGCCGCAACATTACTCAATACATAGCCGGATACCATCGAGAAGTTGAGGCCTAATTTGTGCAAACGACGTTGAAACTGCTGTTCAGATAAATCAAGCAGAGAAGAAACGCGGTCTAACGTTGGCAATCCATAATGACTGCTGTAGTTCACCACTTCATAAATCACTTTCAACTCATCTTCTGGGTCGGGCATATTAAGCAAATCATCCAAATCGGAAAAACTCATCGCTAGACGGCTATCTTCTCGGAGGCTCACTTGTCGAGAAGCTAATCGGTCATCTCCCGGGATCCATATTTCTGTTTTTGGCTGACTCCATTCCACCTCGCAGCCGAAATATTCTCGGTATGGTTCAGTATTTTTTCTCGACCCTGAAACCTTCACGCGCAAAGGCTGATAGTCTTTACCAAGAAATTCGCGTAGCACTTTAATCATAAATACCGCACAGCGGATACTATCGTGCACCTTTACTGACGTTTCTATAAACGGATTGTGGTAAGTCCATTTGATGATTTTGCCCGACTGTTCGCCAGCAAAAAACGCCCCAGATTGTAAGTTACTCGCACCATAATTAACGCGTCGAATCGCGCTGGCTAAATCATTCCCAGAAAATAGCCAGCGTCCCACAGGTCCAAGCTTTTGCAGTTCAATACCTCGGCTGAGACTCAAAACCACATCCGGGTCACCACTGGCTTGTTCAACACAACGATACCATTCTGCGACGGCTTTTAGCGGGATCAGTGTCATTGGGTTGTGAAATACCGACGACGGAATCCCCAGTTCATCCGAGCCCACATTATATTTAGATAACGCGAGGTTATGCATGTTTAGAATGCCCATCGCGCGAATAAATCGAACCGTCTTCATTACCAATCACATCAAATTTAATCCTCTATTGATTGAATCTGTCACAAAGAAAGACCTAAATCAAATCCAGATCACAATACGCCAACCGTTTGATAGAGGAGTGTTTAATGAGTTTACTGAGTGTCCCATTTGTCGGAACTGGTGCAGATACAGCGTTACATATTGTCGCTGCCGTCGTTTTAATCGCGAGTGTCGCGGGCGCGTGTTACGGCTTTTGGAAAATCCATGAGTTGCCAATTAATAAGGCGCACAGCAAAGACCATCATCAGATAGGGCTCATCACTGCGCTCACCTGGATAGGGTTTGTCTGGCACTGGGTTTGGGTGCTAGCCGTGATCTTTGCATTCGTTGATATGGAAAAAGCCATCATCAATCTGCGTGATACATGGAGAAGTAAACCGCAAACACAAACACAACCAAAAGAGGAAGCGGAATGTTAGAAGGTTTAGCGGTATGGGCTCTCTTCATCTATCTGCTGCGTTGGGTTGGCATGCCTTGGAACAAAGCAACCAAATCGTTCGCTTATCTTGGCGGCTTGGGTTGGTTAATGTTCGTCTGGGTAGGCCTCATCAACTTCACGCCGATGGATCTATCCGGCGGCTCAGTGGTGCAGTCACCACACATCCAATTGCGTCCAGATTCAACCAATGTGAAGGGTAAAGTTGACCACATTTACATTAAGCCAAATCAACAAGTTAAAGAAGGTCAGCTTATTTATGAACTTGACCCAACACAATACGAAATCGCATTAAATCAGGCGAGCGTATCCGCCGATTCTGCACGAGTCGCATTAGCTACGGCAAAAGGCGACATCGAGATTGAAGAAGCGAATCATCAAGCATTGGTGCAAGATCTAGAAACATCAAAGAGCCAATTGGAAGCGGCGAAAGTTGACTACAAATTGCAGAAAAAGATGCTAGATCGTTATGTTGAGCAAAACCGAGTGGTGCAAAACACCATCACGGAAAGCGACATCGACAAACAATCGAGTGCGGTTGATATGGCACGTCACAACGTGTTGACCCTTGAGTCTCAAATTAAGAAGAAACAAGTCGATATTTCCCGCGCAAAACTGGCGATTCATAAAGCAGAGCTCGCAGTTGAAACCAAACAAGCCGAACTGCGCCAAGCTGAAGAGCAAATTGCAAAAGCGCAATGGGATTTGAACAGCACCAAAGTTTATGCCCCAACAGATGGCTTTGTGACCAACTTTATCCTGCGTGAAGGTCAGCGTGTATCGATGATGCCACGTATTAATATGTACACTAACGAGAAGTATGTGCTGATGCGAGTCAACCACCAGGCGATTCGTAACATCAAACCGGGTCAACCTGCTGAATTCTCCTCGTCCGTTTACCCAGGCAAGATCTTCTCAGCGACCGTCGAAGGCATTGTTGAAGCAACAGGTGAGTCACAAGGTAATCTGCTGGGTTTCGATGATTCTGTGCGTGTCACCACTGGAAAGAATTTACAGAACAAACACCACTTTGTTCGTCTTAAGATTGATGAGCCAGAAGGCTACGACATTCCTGTTGGCTCTGTTGGCCTCGCATGGGTCAGCGGTGAAAAACCGATAGGCTTCATGGCCTTCTTGGATGTGATTCGCGGGATCATCATTCGAATGAAGTCTCAGCTGTACTTCTTCTACTCCATCTAAACTCACAAACCGCCAGTTTCGCTGGCGGTTTTTTCATTTGTATCCAAACACATCCTTTTCCCGTATAACAATTAGTTAGTAAATAGCGGAGAAGATTCATGTCGGCAAAGGAAAGAAGCCTACCTACCCATCGTATCTCAAGGTTCAGCAAGTTCGCTTCACTTGCTACCCGTGTCGCAGGCAATGTGATTGCAGAAGGCACGAAACAAATCGCCAAAGGCAATAAACCAAAAGCGAAAGACCTCTTGCTGACGCCACAAAACATCGCACGGTTGACAGACCAACTTGCTCACCTACGTGGCGCTGCAATGAAGCTTGGTCAAATGCTCTCAATGGATGCTGGTGATGTTTTAGAACCTGAACTTGCCGATATTCTCTCCCGCCTTCGCTCCAACGCAGACCCAATGCCTGCAAAGCAACTGAACGGAGTCATGGAAAGTTCGCTAGGAACGAGTTGGAAAGCTGAGTTTCTATCATTTAACTTCAAACCAATCGCCAGTGCATCAATAGGACAAGTGCACCAAGCCTACAGCGATGCGGGCGATAACCTAGCCGTCAAAGTGCAATATCCGGGCATACGAAAAAGTATTGATAGCGACGTCGATAATGTCGGTACACTGCTCAAGGTCGTTGGGTTGATTCCCGAGTCTGTCGACTACAAAGGATTGCTCGAAGAAGCGAAAAAGCAACTGCATGATGAAGCCGATTACACCCGAGAAGCGCAATTTGCGATTCGTTACCATGATGCTTTGAAGGAGCATCCTCATTTTGTCGTACCAAAGATTCACACTGAAAGTTGCTCAGACTCCGTTCTCGCCATGGAGTTTATTGACGGCGTAACCATTGAACACATCGAACATTATGATCAAAGTACGCGAGATTTTGTCATGCACAGTTTGCTCGAATTGCTGTTCAGAGAGCTGTTCGAATTCAAGATGGTGCAAACCGACCCTAACTTCGCCAATTACTTGTACATTGAAAGTACTCGCCAAATCGGCTTGTTAGATTTCGGTGCAACTCGCGAATACAGCGAACGATTCAGTGCCGGCTATCGCCAAGCCTTTGCGTCCGTCATGAATAATGACGAACAAGGCTTGAATGACGCGCTTGAACAAATTGGCTTCTTCAGCCAAACCATCTTACCTGATCAGCGCCAAGCGATTCTCGATTTAGTAAAAATGGCATGTGAACCCATGTTAGTTGATGAGCCATATGATTTTAAAGCCAGTGGCTTAGCGCAAAAACTTCGCGAAGCTGGCACTATTTTGAGCATGGAACAAGAGTACTGGCATACCCCACCTGCCGATGCCCTATTTTTACATCGTAAAATTGGTGGCATGTATTTGCTCGCAGCGAGAATTGGCGCAAAAGTGAACATTCGCCAATTGGTACAGCCATATCTCACTATCAACAGCGAATAGCCTATTGTTTTTCTGTTACTTTCAAGTACCTTGAGCAAGGTTAAGATGCATAGTTGTGCATCTCAATAACATGCCATACTTCCATAAAACGAATTAACTATCGGGGTACTCGGTGAGCAAGTTTCAAGATCTCTCCACTCTAATCCAGCAAATTGGCCAAGCCGAAGAAGCGGATCAAGTCGCAACGCTCAATGAATCTATTGAAGCGGGTCTCGAACCTGGCGCAGTCGCCCTAATTCTGGAAGCCTTTCCAATCGATGATCGTGTTCGCTTATGGCGAGCTTTGCCACTAGAACTGCATATCGACGTGTTAACAGAAATGCGTGCCGACGTACGTTTTTCTATCATCAATGCATTATCTGAAGTCGAGCTAAAACTCACCCTCGCTAAACTTGATAACTTATCGCTGATCGAATGGGCGGATTCGTTGCCTGAGTCGATCATCAACGAAGCGCTCGCGTTGATCGAAAAAGATGAGTTAGAGCTTTACGATCAGGCAAACGAATATGAAGATGAAGAACTCGGCCACTGGGCTGAGCGTAAAATCATCACCCTGCCCTTTAATATTACGATTGGAACGGCTAAGCAGTTAATGGAGCGCTATAGCTACGACACGCCTCAACAGGTCTACCTGATCAACCGTAATAAACAGTATCGAGGGACTGTCAATTACTACGAAATTTTACGTAGTGATCCTGATACTCGCTTGAAAACACTCGTTATTGAAGCGGTGACAGTGCTAGACAGTAAGATGATGCTTCCCGAAGCGGTAGAAGCATTAGAGCACAGCACACTGCCCGCTCTGCCTGTGACCGATGCAGACCAAACTCTGATTGGTGAAGTCGATTGGCAATTTGCATTAAGTACGCAACGTGAAATCTACGAAGCGCGCTTAATGGCCGGTACTGGTATGGATGAAGGCGATGACTTGTTTGCGCCAGTATTAAAAAGCTCGCAAAAACGCGGCGTGTGGCTGGGCATCAATTTGCTGACTGCAATTTTAGCGTCTGTCACTATCGGGCTATTTGAAGACGTGATTGCTCAAGTGGTGGCTTTGGCCGTACTAATGCCAATTGTTGCATCGATGGGTGGCATTGCAGGCAGCCAAACGCTGACTCTAATGGTTCGTGCGATGGCGCTTAATCAGATTACCCCAGGTAACCGATTCAAATTCTTAAAAAATGAGCTGGGTATTGGCTCACTGAACGGCATTGCTTGGGCGCTAATCATCGGCGGGTTAGCCGGATTGTGGTTCCAATCGCCAGTTTTAGGTGGAACCATCGCGCTGGCCATTATCGTCAACATTATTACCGCTGCTTTATTTGGCGTGTTGATACCCATTATTTTGGATAAGTTTAAATTGGATCCAGCCTTAGCAGGTTCGGTTATTCTAACGACGGTGACAGATGTGGTTGGTTTTTTCGCCTTTTTGGGAACGGCGAGTTTAGTCATGCTCTAAAAAGTCCACTGTTTATTAATCAATCATTAGCATAATAGAGTCAAATTGCATAACGCAGTTGCAAATTGCAAACAAACTCAAACTTTAAGCAACGCATGTCACAGAAACTACGTATTTTAGGGCATATTAAAGTTGGCACAGTAACTGCATTATATAAATCGACCCTTCTTAAGCCGAGGGTCACCTAGCCAACTGACGTTGTTAGTGAACTTGATTTTGTTCACATGTATATAAGCCAATCGCACTCTTTGCGGTTGGCTATTTTTTTATGTGGCTATTGCTCTTGCTCTCTTATCCTCTGACCGAGCTCGGTTGTACTTTTCTTGCCCACAACAGATTGTTTACTGTTTATAAAATTCAAATATTCGCCCACTAAACCATTAGAAATGCCAGTTTCAACAAAAAAAATCACCTAAATAAAATAAAACCAAGAAAACACACCCCAAAAAAGAACAAATAACGTCCAAACCAAAAATCTCACCATGAAATCGTTTTCTTTTCATAGAAATCGACTGAACAATCCAGAGTTATAGATAAATTTAATCCATAAAAAAAAATAGCAATTCAAAACATTCATTTCACATAGAAAACCTGTCTATAAATCATAGAAAATACGTAAAAATAAACTTTTCACTTTTAGAAATTAAAAACCAAACCATTGTTATTAAAATAAAAAACAGACATCAAAAATCAAGCAAACGTTTAAATTGCAATTTTATCATTGACTATTAAATTTACATCACGATAATACGCGCCGTTTACCTGAAAACCAGGTGCTATAATTAATATTTCAATGTGCGGAGGTAATAATGGCTGGAGACAATAACTACAGTCTTGGACCAGTTCCCAACACGGCCAGAAAAGGCGTGGCATCACTAACCATGGTGATGTTAGGACTCACTTTTTTCTCCGCAAGTATGTGGACAGGGGGTTCTCTCGGTACTGGGCTCTCCTTTAAAGATTTTTTCCTCGCTGTTCTCATCGGTAACCTAATCCTCGGTATTTACACTTCTTTCCTCGGTTACATCGGCGCTTCTACTGGTCTCTCTACTCACCTTCTTGCTCGTTTCTCTTTTGGTTCTAAAGGCTCTTGGCTTCCTTCCGCTCTTCTTGGCGGTACTCAAGTTGGGTGGTTTGGAGTTGGTGTCGCGATGTTTGCGATTCCGGTGCATAAAGCAACGGGCATCGATACCAACACGTTGATCCTTGTATCCGGTTTGCTCATGACCGCGACCGTTTACTTTGGCATCTCAGCACTGATGGTATTGTCAGCAATCGCCGTTCCCGCGATTGCGCTACTTGGCGGCTACTCTGTCATCGAGGCAGTAAAGAGCGTTGGCGGTATAAGCGAACTACAACAGGTTCAACCAACCGAGCCACTCGATTTTTCAATAGCTCTCGCGATGGTTGTCGGCTCTTTTGTCAGTGCTGGTACATTAACGGCGGATTTCGTACGCTTTGGTAAAAAGCCGCGCAGCGCCGTGATGATCACCATGGTGGCATTTTTCATCGGTAACTCGTTAATGTTTATCTTTGGCGCGGCAGGTGCGTCGGTGACGGGTCAATCAGACATCTCTGAAGTGATGATCGCGCAAGGTCTTCTTATTCCAGCTATCATCGTTCTTGGCTTGAACATCTGGACGACCAACGACAACGCGCTCTACGCATCGGGTCTTGGATTTTCCAACATCACAGGCTTACCAAGTAAATACATCTCAATGGCGAACGGTCTTGTTGGCACACTTTGCGCTCTCTGGCTCTACAATAACTTTGTTGGCTGGCTGACCTTCTTATCTTTGGCAATTCCACCGATTGGCGGCGTGATCATCGCTGACTTCTTCACAAACCGTAAACGCTACGCAAACTTTGAAGCCGCCCAGTTCCAAAGCGTAAACTGGGCTGGCATTATCGCTGTAGCGATTGGCGTTGGTGCGGGACACTTCCTTCCTGGCGTAGTACCGATTAACGCTGTACTTGGCGGCGCAATTAGCTTCCTAATTCTTAATCCTATTCTCAACAAAAAAGCACTGGCTACACAGCCAGCGTAAGGAACCATCATGACAACACTACTGATCAAAAACGTAACGCTAAAAGGACAAGAAGGTCTGCAGCAAATTTTGATTGAAGATGGTCAATTCAAGCGCATTGAAAGCAACGATGTGGAGCTTAATCACAGCGGTGACACCATCGATGCTGAAGGCGGCATGGCGGTTGCACCTTTCTGCGAGCCACACATTCACCTAGATACAACGCAAACCGCTGGCGAGCCAAGCTGGAACATCTCTGGCACATTGTTTGAGGGTATTGAACGTTGGGCTGAGCGCAAAGAAATGCTGTCGATTGAAGACGTGAAAGCGCGCGCAAAAAAAACCTTAAAATGGCAGATCGCAAACGGCGTACAACACGTTCGTACTCACGTCGATGTTTCTGATCCAACGCTTATCGCTCTCAAAGCGATGCTAGAAGTACGTGAAGAGATGAAAGAATGGGTAGACATCCAAATCGTCGCCTTCCCGCAGGAAGGCATTCTCTCTTACCCAAATGGCAAAGAGCTGCTAGAAGAAGCCGTCAAATTGGGGGCGGACGTGATTGGCGCGATTCCCCACTTTGAATTCACACGCGAATATGGCATTGAATCGCTGCACTACGTGTTCGAATTGGCGCAAAAATACGACCGTCTGATCGACGTACATTGTGATGAAATCGATGACGAGCAATCTCGCTTCGTTGAAACACTGGCAGCATTAGCGCACAAGTTTGATATGGGGAATAAAGTCACGGCAAGCCACACAACGGCAATGGGTTCCTACAACGGTGCGTATGCATCTCGCCTGTTCCGTTTATTACGCATGTCCGGTATCAACTTCGTGGCAAACCCATTGGTGAACATTCACTTACAAGGCCGCTTTGATGATTACCCAAAACGTCGCGGCGTAACACGAGTGAAAGAGATGCTAAATGCAAACATTAACGTTTGCTTTGGACACGATGACGTATTCGACCCATGGTATCCACTTGGTACAGCAAACATGCTACAAGTGCTGCACATGGGCCTGCATGTATGTCAGGTCATGGGTTACGAGCAAATTAATCACTCACTCGATCTCATCAGCACCAACTCAGCGCGTACATTGAACATTCAAGACAAGTACGGAATTGAAGAAGGCAAACCAGGTAGCCTACTGATTCTTCCTGCTGAAAATGGCTTTGATGCAGTACGTCGCCAAGTACCTGTTCGTTACTCGGTTCGTCACGGTAAAGTCATTGCAGAAACACAACCTGCGACAACTCGTATTCATCTTGAACAACCAGAACAAGTGACGTTCAAGCGCTAAAGTTCTTAAAAAGACTAACCGAAACGAAAAGGGTCTGACTATTTAGTCAGACCCTTTTACTATTTTTTAGTACGTTGCGTTAATTGTCTTCGACAACTAATGATGTTTCTGATCATGGATGGACTATTACCCAGATAAACAACATGCCCTTCTTCATCAACGACCGCGGGTACCACTTTTAAGCCTTTCATATCTGCGCCATTTTCGACCAGTTTACGCTCTAGCTCATATAAATCCTGCATATCATCGACTCAGTTAACTCACCATTTGCGCGGAATCCTATCGCTCTGAAAGCAAAAATATCATGATCAAGATCACAAAAACCACACTAAACAACCATAAAAATGGAATTGAGATCACTCAAAAATGCAATCTATAAACCCAAGTTTTCTGTGCTACTGAGTCACATTTATAAAATTAATAACTCATAGATACACTGATAAAAATGTTTGTTGGAAATAGTCTTGGCTGGAGAGAAACCTTCGAAAAGTTCAGTCATTTCACTACGTATTAACCTTTCAAATGGAATCAGTGACAGCGCTCTTAATCCCACTTCTTGACATCACTCAGGTATTCAACAATCTGGTGGCTAATTCTCAATTACACCATCGCATTTGGAAATTCTTCTTAGCGTTGGGCATACTTCTGGCTTCATTTTAGTTGTAGATATTAACCATGACGTCATTAAGCCAGTTTGAGCCGCTGTTTTTGGAATTTATGCAGCAAGAGATGCAAGTTGATGCGGCCCATGATATTGAACACGTAAAACGCGTGGTCAAAACAGCGAAACAGCTCTGCGACGAAGAAAATGCAGACATAGCCATTGTGTTACCTGCAGCCTATTTGCATGACTGTTTCACCTACCCGAAAGATCATCCAAATCGCAAGCAAAGCTCTGCAATTGCAGCCAAAAAAGCCATCGCGTATTTAGAGAGTATTCAATACCCTCAGCACTACCATGATGCCATCGCTCATGCGATAGAGGCGCACAGCTTTAGCGCCAACATCAGGCCAAACACGTTGGAAGCACAAATCGTCCAAGATGCTGATCGTCTGGACGCTTTAGGCGCCATTGGTGTTACGCGATGCATTCAAGTCAGCACTCATTTCAACGCTCAGCTTTACAACGATAACGACATGTTTGCTAAAGAGCGCGAACTCAACGACAAACAATTCACCGTAGATCATTTCCAAACCAAGTTGTTTAAAATTGCCGACACCATGAACACGGAGTCTGCAAAACTTGAAGCCAATAAACGGAAAGCCTTTATGCAAACGTACCTAAAACAGTTACACGATGAGGTGACCGCGTAAATGTCTGAAAGCTATACGTTAATTAAAGAGCTTAAACGCCAGCTAAAGTCAGCTGGGATGCATTATGTCGATGTTGCACAACACCTTAATTTAAGTGAAGGAAGCGTCAAACGTTTACTTGCTGAAGGTCAGCACATTAGCCTTGAGCGCTTAGAACGAATTTGCCAATTGATTGGTTTAGAAATGGCGGAGCTGTTTAAGCTCGCAGCTGCGCACAATAAAGGTTTAGAGTCGCTAACGTTAGAGCAAGAAAAGCAGCTAGTTGACGATAAAGCCCTGCTGCTCGTGGCGATCTGTGTTGTAAATGGCTATCAGTTTGAACAAATCGTTCAGCAATATACCTTCAATGAGTTGGAACTGGTGCAAAAGCTTGTTCATTTGGATCGGCTGAACATCATCGACTTGCAGCCAAATAACAAAATTCGTTTGCGTATATCTCCGACATTTAAGTGGCAGATGGGCGGCCCTATTCAACGGTTCTTCCAACAGCAAGTTCAAGACGCCTTTTTCCAAAGCTACTTTTCTGGTGAAGATGAAAAGTTGTCCATGGCAACAGGATTGATGAGCGTACCAACCAACAAGAAGCTGCAACAGAAACTGCAAAAGGTCATCGATGAGTTTTATAAGGCTTGCCAAAGTGATAGCTCTCTCGATATGGACGAAAAGCACGGCACCTCTCTGATTATTGCGATGCGTCGTTGGACGTTCCCTCTGTTTGAACCATGGGAAAGAAAACCTACACAGAAGTCTCGAAATTAGTAACTCAATAAATAAATGGAGATAAAAGTAACGCATTTGGTTACTTTTGGTGGCATACAACGTCACTTGAAAGAGAAAGCTGGTTTAATCGTTCATTGAGCATAAAGTGCTCCCATCTCATTCGACTTTGTTTAATCGGAGCCAGCATGTTTTTCTCAAAACGCTTTTTTCCTTACTTTGTGACGCAGTGTCTTGGCGCACTCAATGACAACATCTACAAAAACGTTCTGTTATTGATGGTGACATACAGCCAAATTGATAACTTACCAATATCCGTTAATCTATTTGTTAATTTGGCGGCAGGCTTATTCATCCTACCTTTCTTTCTATTCTCTGCGCATGCTGGTGCCGTCGCTGACAGCATGGACAAAGCCAAATTAATACGACGTCTAAAGCTCATCGAGCTGGCTATCATGTCTTGCGCAGCAACCGCTATTGCCACCCAAAGTGCCATGCTGATGCTGGTTCTGCTGTTTATGACAGGCACTCAATCGGCCTATTTTGGTCCCGTGAAATACGCCTTGCTACCACAAGCGCTCAAACCAAATGAGCTTGTTAAAGGAAATGCTTGGGTTGAAATGGGCACGTTCCTTTCGATTCTTATAGGTACGCTTAGCGCAGGCCTGCTGCTAGCTATTCCTAATGGCACCTTGATTGCTTCTTGCGTCGTGATTGCCTTGTCTTTGCTCGGGTTTATGAGCAGTGTGAACATTCCAACGATGCCTAGCCAATCGACTGACAAAGCGAAGTTTGAACCGATTTCTGGTTTAAAGAACACGTTAAAAGTGGCAAAAAAACAGAGAGGCATTTGGATGTCTATTCTAGCCATCAGTTGGTTTTGGTTCATGGGTGCGACTTACCTGACTCAATTCCCTAACTTTGCGCGTGAACATTTGTTTGCAGACAGTACTGTCGTTTCTTTACTGTTGGCATTATTTTCCATTGGTATCGCGATAGGCTCTTGGTTGTGTGAAAAACTTTCTTTCAACCACGTTGAGCTTGGTATTTTGCCATTCGGTATCCTTGGTCTGACAGTCTTTGGCGTCGACTTGCTATGGGCAGTCCCAAGTTATCCATCACTTCCGGTGCACTTTTATGATGTGCAAAGCTTCGTTGCTGAATCCAAACATCTGCGCGTCATGATTGACCTGTTCCTTGTTGGTGTAAGCGGCGGTGTCTTTATTGTTCCTCTTTATGCGTTCAACCAATCGCGTTCAAACAAAGGTGAATGTGCACGTGCCATTGCTGCTAACAACATCATGAATGCGTTGTTTATGGTGGTGTCTGCTTTGGTTTCGATCGTTGTACTCAGCGTACTAGAGCTTTCTACTGTGGAACTGTTTGCCATGATGGCAATAGGTAACTTCTTCGTGGCAATCTATGTCTATCGTCAAGTTCCAGAATTTACACAACGCTTTATCAGTTATTTACTCAGCCATTGTATGTATCGTGTGTCTGTAAAGGGGCGCCAACATATTCCTGAACAAGGTGCTGCGTTAATTGTGGCTAACCATGTTAGCTATGTCGATGCGTTGATTTTGATGGGAACCTCTACTCGCCCGGTTCGTTTTGTGATGGACAAGTCCATCAGCGATCTGCCTGTTCTTAAATATGTTTTCCGTCATGCCGGTGTTATCCCTATCTGTTCCCCACGTAAGTGTGCCGATACTTACCGACGAGCATTTGAGCAGATTGAACAAGCGCTAAACGACGGTGAAGTTGTCTGTATCTTCCCTGAGGGTCGTTTAACGTCTAACGGTGAATTGGGTGAGTTTCGCCCTGGTGTAGAGAAAATCCTTGAACGTAACCCTGTTCCTGTCATCCCTATGGCGTTAAAAGGGCTTTGGGGTTCTTTTTTCAGCCACAAAGGCGGACATGCTCTCACAAAACGACCGACTCGTTTTTGGTCAAAAGTGGATGTTGTTATCGGTGAAGTGTTAAGTCCTGCGTCTTTAAATCGTAATCAATTGCAACAACAAGTACAGGATTTACTGGGCTGAGTCGCTTGCTACAGCAGTCAAACTTTGCAGCAAAACGTAAATATGCACCACAAAGCACAAGTAGTTCTTTGTTAATTAGAGTAGGATATCTACGACGTCATAAATCTAGGAGGTATTATGAAAATCATCATCTTACATGGTCTTTATATGCATGGACTGGTCATGCAACCTCTTAGCCAAAAGCTGCGAAAACTCGGATACGAAACGCAAGTACTCAGCTATAACACTGTTGCTATCGATGAGTCTTCACTGTTTGATTCTATTGATCATTCGCTTAATCCACTGACCACAAACGTGCTCGTGGGGCACAGCCTGGGAGGCTTGATGATTAAGCGCTATCTCGCCAACAGAAAACCGAGCACTAGCTTAATCTCTCATGTTGTCGCTATCGGTTCGCCTCTTAAAGGCGCGTCCATAGTAGGTAGGATTCAAGATCTCGGATTGGGTGCAATTTTAGGCAATTCGCCACACCACGGATTAAACAGACATGATGACGCTTGGGCTTTCCCTCAAAAACTCGGCAGTATCGCAGGAACGATGCCGATTGGCGCTCGCCCATTGTTGATCCGTAATGACAACACCATGTCGGACGGTACCGTTACCGTAGAAGAGACAAGACTGGACGGTATGCAAGATCATATCGAAGTGAAGCAAACGCATACGAGCCTGATTTACAACACCTTCGTGCCGCAGCAGATTGATCACTTTATTCGCACAGATTATTTCCGTCGATAGCACACTTTTCCATCATACAGATGGAATCGACTTTCCAAGCTATTCAGTTCGCAGTACTATCCTAGCTCCACTTCCTCACAACTTGGATGAAGTGGCACATTTTTAATTGTTCTCAGGGCGGGGCGAAATTCCCCACCGGCGGTATACTTTTTCAAGTGAGCCCGCGAGCGCTCGATTCGTCGAGGTCAGCAGATCTGGTGAGATGCCAGAGCCGACGGTTATAGTCCGGATGAAAGAGAATAAGAATACACCAGCATAGCGAGTCAGATCGCTAAAAGTGCTGGTGCACTTCTTTTTGATCGTATTTTACGACGATCTCTCATACCGCCCTGATTCTGGTGAAATTTAGGAGTTAACCATGAATCAGTCATCACTACTTGCCGAATTCGGCGACCCAATTACTCGCGTTGAAAACGCACTTATCGCTCTAAAAGAAGGCCGTGGCGTACTTCTTCTTGATGATGAAGATCGCGAAAACGAAGGCGATATCATTTATTCAGTCGAGCACCTCACCAACGAGCAAATGGCGTTGATGATCCGCGAATGTAGCGGCATCGTTTGTTTGTGCTTAACAGATGCTCAAGCGGACAAACTGGAACTGCCTCCAATGGTAGTAAACAACAACAGCGCAAACCAAACCGCATTTACGGTTTCTATTGAAGCGAAAGTTGGTGTAACAACGGGGGTTTCAGCAGCAGACCGAGTGACGACCATTAAAACGGCGGCAAACCCGCATGCGAAACCTGAGGATCTTGCTCGCCCGGGCCACGTATTCCCTCTGCGCGCACGTCCAGGTGGTGTAATGACTCGCCGTGGTCACACAGAAGGTACGATTGACCTGATGCAAATGGCAGGGCTTCAACCCGCTGGCGTACTATGTGAAGTGACCAACCCAGATGGCACGATGGCAAAAGCACCAGAGATCGTTGCGTTTGGTCGCCTGCACAACATGCCAGTGCTGACTATTGAAGACATGGTGATGTACCGCAATCAGTTCGAGTTAAAACTGGCATAATTAAATCCCAGCTCTGAAAGAAGCCGCGCATTTGTGCGGCTTTTTTGATCGATCCTCTTTGCTCTTGAGTAGTTATACTTATTGAAAACAAGGGGAACAACACCATGAAAGGATTACTGAAACTCGCCGCTCTCGTTAGCTTTCTCTCCATGAATTCGCTTGCTCTTGCATCTGAGTGCCCTGATATTCTTCAAGGTAAGCAAAGGTTGTTAAACTCAACAGAAGAAGTCGATCTATGCGAAAGCTTTAAGGGAAAGACACTACTAGTCGTCAATACAGCAAGCCAGTGCGGCTTCACTCCTCAGTTCGAACAGTTAGAAACCCTCTATCAAACTTACAAAGACCAAAACTTCACCGTCATTGGTTTCCCGAGCAATGACTTCCGACAGGACAGAGGAAGCGAAACAAACACTGCGAAAGTCTGTTATCTCGATTACGGGGTCACCTTTCCAATGATGGCTCGCTCCTCAGTATTAGGCGTAGATGCAAACCCCGTATTCAGCGAGATTACTAACCAAGCTGGCATCAAACCAAAATGGAACTTCTATAAGTTTCTAATTAGCTCTGAAGGCAAAGTTATTGCCACTTTTCCAAGCTCCACATCACCGACAAGTACTACGCTTACCAATATGATAGAGCAACAATTGTAAGGTGACGACCATGACAACACGCTCAACCATGCTACAACTCGGTTACTTAGGCCTGGTTCCATTTGTGTTTAGTTTAGGGCTGATTTTCACTGACATTTCACTCTTCAATTTAAGTGGCCAGCAATTTTTCATCGCTTACAGTGCCGTAATATTAAGTTTTTTATCCGGCATACTCTGGGGGAATGGCATTGAGCATTACTACCACTGCCTTAGCAGAAATATATTAATTCTCAGCAACCTTTTTGTCTTACTCGCTTGGGGCGCATTATTGCAGGGTCACAAACACTACGCGGTCGCTACCCTACTCTTAGCAATTGGGTATCTTGCTGTTTGGTATGCAGAAAAACTCGTGAGGAAAGTCGAACAAGACGCCGAGCCCAAGGGATATCAAGGAATGAGGAGCAAACTGACCTTCGGCGTAATCGTAATGCACGGATTGGCTTTAGTTTCATAACCTGGTCTGTCCAGTGCTAAGATCACAAAAAAACGTCTTTTTATAAAACAATGTTCATTTCGTGAATGCACACATATTTTGAACACTGTTTTGTTTTATTTATGAATCAATCCACATATAAGTATTTCAAAGCATTCACAAAGGATATGAATATGTTTTTTCGCAAACTTTTGTTTAGCACTGCGATGATCAATGCAACGACAGGTTGCGTGTCTTACCAGGCACAACAAGCCGCCGCTCAAACAGTAAATAATACAGGCGCCGTGCTTACCAATGTGATTAAAACTACGATTGCTCAGCCATGTAATGTTGCAATCACTGCTGCTAGCTTGTTTTATCCGCATGCCATATTTATGACTAGTGTTCCGACTCAAGCATGTACAAGCGTTCTTAGATAATGCGAAAGTGATAAGCATAAAAAATGGCGACTCTATCGTCGCCATTTTTAAGCATCAATGCTATTTATAGTTACAGCGTCAATAAGTAATTAACTAATTGATTGTACTCGTCGTAAGTACGAATTTCGTTGGCCAAAACAATGTATTTATTGTTCACAACCACACCTGGAACCCCTCTTAACGTGCTGGCTGCAAATTGTTTGTCAAAGCCTTTCTGCATTGAGTTTACGGCAAAGCTATTGTAAGCGGCATCAAACTTCTTACCTTCTACGCCATTATCAACGAAGAGCTGTTTCAGCTCAGCGTCATCTTTTGGCGCTTGTCGCTTTTGATGAATTTGGGCAAACATGGCAGGAATCATTGTATCTTCAACCCCGAGCGATACCATCGTCGCGTAGGACTTGGCCATCGGAATCGCCATATCTCCGCCCATGAACCCCACATGTACCTTTTCAAACTTTGCCTCTTTTGGCAGAGCAGGTTTTAAACGCTCAATAAGCGACTCAAACTTGTAGCAATGTGGGCAATAAAAAGAAAAGAATTCCGTCACAACAGGTTTCGATGCTTTCTTAACATCCAGAACTTTGTAGTGCTTCCCTTCTTCAAATTGCGCTGCGTGAGCGGTAAAAGTCAGTAAAAGTGCACTACATAAGGCAAGTAGTTTTTTCATTGTTTATTTCCTTGTGGCATTCAAATGCCAAATCATTTCATTTGGTAAAAAGGGGGGACCCCAAGTAATTTGAGATGAGGAATTAAACAATCGGAGGACGATAAAGCTTGGTGATCACTGTCACTACTTTTTCGACTAAAGGCCTATCAATCAATGCAAGGCTGCAAGGAAGAAGCAGTAAGTCGTTTTGAGATAAGTTGGCGGGAATTTTGACCATGCAGGAAGAGCTACAACTCGTGTGAGACTGTTGCACCTTATTGATAGTTGACTCATCGTGATGTGACTCTACGCAGTCGTCATTGACGCCAAGTTGTTTGTGCAGAGCAGCCTGTTGAACAATAATATCGCGTACTTCAATTGTTTTCACCGGGGCTGAAGCCTTCGCCATAGGAGCGACACTGCTCAAAAGCATAGCGGCTAAACAAACTATCGCGGTCAACAATGTACGGTTAAACTTCAACATAGCTACATCAACAAAAATGGTGATTTAAGATAATACATGATAACGATTTGACTTCAAGATACGGACTCTGAGTTCCGCCTCGCCTAAAAACTTGGTACGTTAACGGTTCTATATCCTTGAGGCTTCTCAATACCGCTCCCCTCTCACATGAACTCATAGCGATTAAGCTATTCATCATTCAGATAGTTCTTCACCTGATACCAGCGACAATTCGATAAAACTTGAAATCGTTATGAAACACGAGTAATAGTTAGAGCAGTTTTTGTACGAACAAGGAAAGATCAATGCTTAAAAAGAGATTCTTTAAGACAAAAGATGAAGTTGAAGTCACGTTCGAGCTAGATAAAGACCAGTGGGACTCCATCCATATTGCTGGGGATTTTAACAACTGGCAGCCAGAACCGATGAAATTAGTGAAGAAAAGCCGTCAATTTAAATTTAAAACGCGCTTACCTAAAGAGCAGAATGTTCAGTTCCGCTACTTGCTCAATGATGCAAAGTGGGAAAACGATCCTCAAGCCGACGCTTATGTTCCCAATGCTTTTGGCAGCGACAACAGCGTCGTGTGCACCACCGAATAAAACGTAAGTTCACTCTAATATTCCATATTAAGGCGCAGCAGTTGCGCCTTTTTTAGCCTCTTCATAATGTGATTAATGATTAAGTTTGAATCATTACTTGGGGTATTTATCGAATCAACTCATCCGATAACCTTATTCTGAGAAAGCTTTATTTGAAATAATTCGTAAATTTGTTTAAGTTCCAGTGATATTAAATATTGTATACATCACTCAAATGAACGCACAACAAGTCAAACCATCTTTAATCATCGTGGAAGACGATCCCAAATTACAAGCTATGCTGGGAGAGTATTTTGTTGAACAAGGTTTCCAGGTCAAATGTATCGACAACGGGACAGACGCACCCGAAGCGATTATTGACACACAGCCAGACGTGGTTTTGTTAGATTTGATGCTACCTGGACAAGACGGCCTGAGCGTATGTCGTCAAATCCGTGAATGCTACAAAGGCAAAGTGTTGATGCTGACAGCGAGTGATGACGACTTCGATCACGTCGCCGCATTAGAAATTGGCGCCGATGACTTTGTTACCAAGCCAATCAAACCTCGTGTGCTGCTGGCACGCATTCGCATGCTATTGAGAAGAAAAGAGGCAGCCTCTACCGAGTCCGAAAACGGTCTACAAATTGGAGTACTGTGTTTAAACCGATTACGTAAATCATGCGTCATGAACCAGGAAGAAATTGCGCTGACTGACGGTGAGTTCGATTTATTATGGATTCTCGCAACACACGCAGAAAAAACACTCTCACGTGAGTGGTTAACGAAAACACTACGTGGTATTGAGTACGACGGTACAGATCGCACCATTGACAACCGTATTGTGACATTGAGAAAAAAATTAGGCGATGTCTCTTGCTCTCCACAAAAAATCATCACGGTTCGCGGCAAAGGCTACCTATTTATGCCTGATGCATGGAATGAATAATGAGACGGATTTATCTGGAAAGCTTTGTCGGTCTTATCATTCTATTTATGGTGAGTTTGTGGGGTTACGAATTCTTGGTCTATGAGATCAACACAGATTACGATTACCTGCTACAAGAGCAAGAAGGTCAAGCTTTCCACGATCTTATCTACCCTATCTACGAAGAGCACGGACTAGAATACACTCAACAACAGCTTGAGCAATTTGCCACGTCCAGCCATCGCTTGTTGATTCCTCACACGCTCGAAGAACTTCCAGAGGACATCAGAAAAGCATTTGAAAGTGACACCTCTGTTAACGTGGCTTACGACGAAGAAAGGGATATATGGTTCCGCCTAGATGCGGACACCCCTATTTTCAAAATGATCGATGATCCGGATAGCTCAGTTATTCAGGCGATTAACTTTGATGACAACATTGTATGGTTATTCTTTTTAGCCGGATTTGCTCTGTATTGCATACTGCTGATCTGGTTTTTGAGCCGTCGAATTCGTGAGTTAGAAAGAGTCACGGTAGAGTTTGCTTCAGGCAACTTCAAAGCACGAGCAAGCACCTCAAGCGCCAAGTCCGTTGGAACGCTGAACAAAAGCTTTAATACGATGGCTGACAAAGTTTCTCGCCTGATCACTAGCAATAAAATGCTGACCAATGCAGTTGCGCATGAATTACGCACTCCTATTTTTCGTTTACAGTGGCAAGCTGACTTGTTATCGGACTCTACATTAACCGAACAACAGAAAAAGCATATACGTAGTATCGTCGAGGACATTGACGAGATGGAAGACATGGTTGAAGAGCTGCTTTATTACGCCAAAATGGAACGCCCAGATACGGCGTTGCAAACAGAAAACGTAGCGCTCGCCAAGTTAGTTAATGAGTTAAAACAGAGATGGCAAAAAGAGACCAAATTATCTATCTCACTCAATGAAACAAACTCTGAAAACGCGCGCGCATTCGCCGATCCAAAACTGCTAAAACGTGCCTTGGATAATCTGCTACGCAATGCAATGCGATACGCAAATACTCAAATTATGGTTGAGATAAAAAGTGATCAGCAAAGCTGCTTAATCCATGTACATGATGATGGTATAGGTATAGAAGAGCAGCATTGGCCTCACCTTTTTGAAGCATTTTATAGCGCCGATGAGTCCCGAAACAAAAACACGAGTGGATTTGGGCTTGGTTTGGCGATCGTCAGGCAGATAATGGAACTTCAACATGGCGAGGTTTCGATTTCTCATAGCCCACTTGGTGGTGCTTGCTTCACACTTCGTCTTCCAAAATCAGACAGTTAAGTTAACGTCTTTCCTCCTTTACAGAAGACGACACTTCAATACACTCCAGCGACAGAGCTCAACAATAAAACAGTGTACATTTAATCCATAAATTCACAGAACAAATGGATAATACTCATGTACAAACCTTTTATTCTGGTTATGACGTTTGCCTCTACTCTTAGCGCTTGTACTTATAATCAAAAGCCTGTTGTCGACATGACCAATGTTGATCCTGCTAAATATGAACAAGATTTTCTTTATTGCCAAGGGTATGCGGACAACGTAGACAAAACGGAAGCTGCAAAATCTGAAGCCGCTAATGGCGCAGTTACAGGTGCACTAATTGGGGCAGCAGCTGGAGCGCTAGAAAGCGGGATAGGTGGGGCTGCTGTGGGTGCCGCTGCAGGCGGTGCTGTAGGAGCAGGGGCCGGAGCGTTGAGTGGAAGCAATGACTCCACCAAAACACAATCTCTTGTACTGCGAAAATGCCTTCAGAATAAAGGCTATACCGTCTACGACCTTGATTAATTCAACTCTTTTTTCTTATTCAAACCCTATATCGTTGTGTGATGAATGCCATTCACAAATGTTTCACGCAAGAACGATTAGTCTCTTTTCATCGTTTGGATAGATGCACAATTTAAATTATTAAGCTGTAGTAAGGTCATATTTTGAAGCCAGGAAAAACAGGTCTACGCCGTGTCATGGATGCGACCGGCTATTCATTTCAGGGATTGAAAGCCGCATGGAAATACGAAGCCGCCTTCAGACAAGAATTGACTCTAGCCTTAGTGCTTTCCGTCTGTGCTTTTTTCCTTCCAGTCACCACATTTGAAAGAGTACTGATGATCAGTAGCGTGTTATTGGTCCTGATCGTCGAACTTATTAATTCCGCCGTAGAAGCGGTTGTCGACCGTGTTAGCGATGACTGGCACGAGCTCAGTGGTAGAGCCAAAGATATCGGCTCGGCTGCAGTATTTGTTGCGCTCACTCTTGCCCTTTTTGTTTGGGCTTCGTTCTTGCTCTGATTTTGATTCAAGACATTTACTTATGAAGACACATAATTTGCAACAAAAAGGTATCTCGTACGTTACCTTTACTTTCTTGTTGGCACTCTATTTCGCGCTGGTTGTAAACATTCCTATTTACAAAGAGCTGAATGGTATTTTTTCAAGCCTAGATAATGTCAAAATTGGTTTTATTATTACGATACCCATTTTCTTTCTTGCCGCGCTCAATTTCCTTTTTAACTTATTTAGTTGGCCTTGGGTTGGAAAGCCATTCTTTATTATTTTGCTCATAATTTCGAGTATGGTGAGCTACGCAAGTTACAACTATGGCACGCTTTTCGATTCTGGAATGATTGCTAATATTGCTGAAACCGATTCGAGCGAGGCAAGCTCTTACCTGAGTACTTATTCTGTAATCTGGACGCTACTTATGGGGGGCGTCCCTGCGATGATTGTCTATAAGGTCAAGTTGCAATCTCAGCGCCACCAATTGCTGTATTTTTCTCTCACGAAGTTGGTGTCGATGTTGTCATCTCTTGCAGTAATTGCTGTTATTGCCAGTGTTTACTACCAAGACTATGCATCTGTCGGTCGCAATAACAGCTATCTGAAAAAAATCATTATTCCCACTCAATTCGTTTACAGCGCGACTGGGTATGTAAAGGAGAAATACTTCACCACGCCAGAGCCGTATCGCGAGATTGGAATCGATGCAAAGCAGTCAGATAGCGCAGTAAAGCAAGCACAGAACAAGCCGACACTACTGGTGTTTGTTGTCGGAGAAACCGCTCGAACGCAGAACTACCAACTCAATGGCTATAAGCGAGAGACAAACCCTTACACCAGTAAGCTGGATGTGATTTCATTTCAAGAGGTTGCGTCTTGTGGCACTGCAACTGCAGTATCTGTGCCTTGCATGTTTTCTCAGCTCACGCGAAGCGAGTTTGAACGGACCAAGGCAGATAACCAAGATAATGCTCTCGACATCATGCAGCGCGCTGGAGTTGACCTCATCTGGAAAGAAAACGACGGCGGAGACAAAGAAGTCGCCCACAAGATCAAGAAAATTGAAGTTAACCGAAAGCAAGCAAGTCCTCTGTGTAACGGTCAAACCTGTTACGATATGGCGCTGTTAGATCACTTTGATCAAGAAGTTGCGGATATGCACGGCAATCGCGTTGTCGCCATGCATCTTATAGGAAGCCATGGTCCTACCTACTTCCAGCGTTATCCTAGAGACAAAGCTTTTTTTCAAACCAGACTGCCCACGTGCAGATATAGAAAACTGTAGCGTCGAACAAATCGTGAATACGTACGACAATACGATACGCTACACTGATCTTGTATTGGCAGAAACTATCAACAAACTCAAAGCATTAGAGTCTCAATATAATACCGCTCTCATCTACGTATCGGATCATGGTGAATCATTAGGCGAAAACGGATTGTTCTTACATGGCATGCCTTACGGCCTTGCACCAGACTTCCAAAAACGTGTTCCTTTGCTCATGTGGCTATCTTCCGGCTTTAAGCAAGTGAAACAAATCAACACCGACTGTTTGTCGAATGAAGCGCAAAAGGCAGGCCAGTACTCACATGATAACGTATTCCACTCTTTATTAGGCATTATGGATGTACAAACCCAAACCTACGACGACAAGTTAGATATATTCAAAGATTGCCGCACGACTTCCTAAGTGGACCAACAAAGCCTGACTCAAAATGTGAGTCAGGCTCTTTTCTAACAAGGCATTTAAACTCATCAGCTTGCCAAGCGTTATACTACAACCTGCCATCCATACATCGAAATAAGGACTAGGATGAAAATTGGTATTATTGGTTTAGGAGATATTGCTCAGAAAGCATACCTTCCCGTTATCACTCAGCTTCCAAATATCGAACTTGTATTTTGTACCCGCAACGCAAATGCACTTGAGAGTCTGGCTAAGCAATATCGAATCTCAGAGACCTGTCAAGACTACCAGCAGCTTCTGCACTTTGGCGTAGATGCTGTAATGATTCATGCGGCAACAAGCGTACATCCTCAAATCGCAGCATTCTTTTTGCAACATGGAATCCCAACCTTTGTCGACAAACCATTAGCGGACAATGCTGATGACGTGGAAAAACTGTACGATATTGCCGAAAAAGAAAAACAACCACTTTATGTGGGCTTCAACCGACGTCATATTCCGCTTTACAACCAACACATGCCAGAGGTACAGCAAGGCAACATTTCTGACCTAAAATCGCTACGCTGGGAAAAGAACCGTCACCAACTACCAGGCGATATTCGTACCTTTATATTTGATGATTTTATTCACCCATTAGACAGTATTAACGTGACAGCCAAAACCGATTTAAAAGAGGCTTACATAACGCATCAGCTTGAGGGTGACCAATTGGCGCGTTTAGATATTCAGTGGCAACACGGAGATACTTTACTCCACGCTTCGATGAATCGTCACTTCGGTGTGACTGTGGAGCGCGTTCAAGCTTGTTATGCTAACAAAGCAGTGGAATTCGACTCTTTCGTTGAAGGGAAACGATGGCAAGCGAACCAAGAGCAAAAAATCAATTTGAAAGATTGGACGCCAATGCTGACGAGCAAAGGTTTTCATGCGATGTTGCTCGACTGGTTTAGCGTCGTTGAATCTGGAAAAATCGCTAGTGAAGTAGTGAAACGCAACATTGCTAGCCATCAGTTAGCAGAGCAAATTTGTCAATATATCGAGAAAGTTACCTCTAGGTAGCTTAATTCTTGGCTATGTGCTTAATCGAGTATTACGCTCTATACTAAAACAAACGTAGCTTCAGAGAGTCATTCATTCTCTGTTAATACGTATTCGGCTATTCTATCAAGCAAGTGAATGAGGGAACGGCTCACGTTCATTAACGGATCGGTTGGTGGTTTTAGTTTTACATTACGATCCCCTCAGGAACCAGCATCATCACATTCAAGAGTAAAGGAAATAGAATGAGAACACTCGGTAACATCATTTGGTTTGTATTTGGTGGCGTATTTATGGGGTTGCTATGGTGGTTTTTCGGTATCTTAGCCTTTATTAGCATCATCGGAATACCTTGGGGGCGTGCGTGTATCGTTATGGGTAATTTTTCCTTTTTCCCATTCGGAAAAGAAGCCATTTCACGCGATGAATTGACCAATGAAATGGACATTGGTACGAGCCCTCTAGGCGTTATCGGTAACGTCCTTTGGTTTGTCTTTGCAGGCCTTTGGTTAGCAATCGGTCACGTACTTTCCGCCGCAGCGTGTTTTGTAACCATCATTGGTATTCCGTTTGCACTCCAACACCTGAAGCTTGCGGTTATTTCACTCGCACCAATTGGTAAAACGGTTGTGTCGTCAGAAGAAGCTGCAATGGCTCGGTACAATATCAACCGCTAACAAACAGCCAATATACTTTCTATCCTCTGGGCCGTCGTGCTCAGAGGGCAACTCCCGTCAAAAGTAAGCCTATTATCGCTATCGCATATTCAATAATGGTTGATTGTATATCCATACCGTCACCTTTAAGTTGAAGTTCATCCTAGCTCTGCACTACTTTATTTTTTATTAATCAATGGATTAGCTTAACTCTCCAAGCTCACCCACGCTCAAAAATAAGTATTATTTCTGCTCCTCCAAATTGAGTTCATTTACGAAAAGTCGAACTATAAGCATAGTTGATATTAATGATTTTTGACGATAAATAACTCACACCAATCCAGCGATAGTTCCAGCGTTTACTTTTTCTCAGTAAACGCAAGCCGTTACGAAAGCAGGTTTCTTCCCGATCAAAGCCACCACTTCGCATCACTATCGCTTTTCTTTAAAAGGCAACAAATATTCGTTGTTATCTTGAGTAAATTATTTTGTTTGTCGCATTTAAGTTCAATCAATATTATTCGCGACATCAGAGAAATAGATCATTGAGCTCCTTAGCATTTATCACAGACATAGAACGTAAAGCCCCTTTTTTTGCTCGTTTTTCTTTTTACAAATGTTCTAACTCAACGTCTATTCAGACAGGAATACACCGTGGATAAATATCAAGCTGCTTATGCCAAACGTCTAGAGAAGTTAAAGGGTAATCAATCTCCAAAAACGATAGCCCGTTTTTCGGCTTGGGAGGCATTTCTTAACAAAGAGTACGAACTCCAAGACTTAGAATACCAACTATCAGACGCAGCACACCTACACTATGAGCAATCTCATGTGAAAAATGATATTTCTTTTAAGGCGTTCAAGCGGGCGTTCTATAACGAATCCATCAAAATCTACAACCTAACCGATGGCGCCTCTATACAGAAAGTATTCACTCCGCTGCTCGCATTAACGACAGTTTGGGTGCTATTTATCTGCTTTTTTGACAAGTGATCATCACTTTTATTAGAACAACAAACTTAGGGCGCTTGCATTATGATTCCAAACGATAACCAGACGCACAACGCCCCACTTAAATATAAAAAAGGAGTTTGATCTTGTATGTCTAAGATGACACTTCTTTTAATTACAACAACGATCAGTATCGGAATTACAGGCGCCGCTTTCTGTGTGGGAGTGACATATTTATTCAGTGCGCTTTCACTAAATGAGCTGCTCAATAACCTGTAACTCCCTAGGCTTAATATAAAAAGGGCATCCATCGATGCCCTTTTCTTTTACTTAAGGAGATGCACTAGCACTTAGGACCACTTGGGTATAAAGCCGTTATGCGTTAAGCTGCATTCTATTCATCCAATAGGTAAAGAATGGAACACAGTGATGGAACAAGTAGGAGAGCGTGCATTGATTGTCGAAGGTGGTGCGATGCGAGGTGTATTTTCTTGCGGCATACTCGATCATTTTCTCGCTAACGAGTTCTCTCCATTTGATAGCTTTTGGGGCGTATCGGCGGGCGCAAGTAACTTGGCGGCGTATTTAGCTAAAATGCCCGGGCGCAACTTAAAAATCTATCTCGATTACAGTTTAAGGAAAGAATTCATCTCACCATCTCAGATTCTACGTGGCGGCGATATGATGAACTTAGATTGGATGTGGAACGTCACTCTCGAAGAGCTTGGTATCGACAAATCCGCACTAAAAGCGGATTCGAGACCTTTCTTTTTAGGCGTAACACGTCAAGACAATGGCCAAGCCGAGTACCATACTCCTAATATCGACGAGCTCGCAGAAACAATGAAAGCCAGCAGCGCGCTTCCCGTACTTTACCGAAATGGTGTCTTACTGAACGGCACCCGATACGTTGATGGTGGGGTTTCTGATGCCCTTCCTGTCGCAGAAGCAATAAAGCGAGGAGCCAAAAAGATTATGGTTTTACGCAGCCAACCCTCCAGCTATCAAAAGCCGAAAGGAAAGTTCAGCGCGCTAACCAAACGGATGTTGAAAAAAACGCCAGGATTAATTGAGCCGATGTTGACGCGTGAAGTTCGCTACAATCAAACTTTAGCACTGATCGACAATCCACCATCGGGAGTCGAAATCATCCAAGTGTGTCCTCCCGAATCATTTAAATTAAAACGATTGAGTCGCTCGCCAGCACCATTGCGTCAAGCTTATGAGTTAGGTATTGAAGCAGGAAAAGAAGCCATCATGCGATGGAATCAGAAGTAGAAAAAAGCCACGTGGATTAGACGTGGCTAACGCAAATTCGATGGCAGTGGATTATCGTATTTGCTTCTGGTCGAGCCCAATGGTCAGGCTCAAAACTGTTGATAACTGCGCTACTCACAGAAAAGGGAGTTAGGATGTTGATGCTAGTAGCTTTCAAACAATCCTGAATTGTAGTCTTGGATTGCTTGTTCTATTTCTTCCATGCTATTCATTACAAAAGGGCCATAGTGAACCACTGGTTCATTGATTGGTTCGCCAATAAAAATCAGAGCACCACTCTCCTTTTCGGCTTGTAATTCAACCCATTCACCTTTCGATAGAATCGCCATTTCGCCTTGATTGATCTCACGATCTTTTACCTGAATACGTCCTTTATAAACGTAAATCATCATGTTGTGGTCTTGCTCCGTGGTCAAATTCAAAGCGTGACCAACCATCGCTCTCCAATCGGCTACCGTGGCAGCAACACCTGTTTCTGTTAGAGGCCCCTGAATACGTTCGTTGTTTATAGTCAGATGACCAGCAATCAAGCGCACAACGCCCGAGCTTTGAGTTTTGAATTCCGTTATCGTTTCAGGTTGAAAGTCATGATATTGAGCCGGTGCCATCTTATTTTTCGCAGGCTGGTTTATCCAAATTTGGAAACCATGCAATTCACCTTCCTGCATAATAGGCATCTCACTATGAATGACACCTCTTCCTGCCGCCATCCATTGAGCGCCACCAGAACGAAGCTCACCAACATTATCCATGTGGTCACGATGCTGGAAATGACCTTTCAACATGTAAGTAAGCGTCTCGATGCCGCGATGCGGATGAGGAGGAAAGCCACCAACATAATCAGCACGGTCGTCAGACTTAAGTTCATCCATCATCAAAAATGGAGAAAAGCTCGCATTATTAAACCCTGCTACTCGACGAATTTTCACTCCGTCACCATCAGCAGTGGGTTGTGAGTGAATAAGCTGACGAATTTCTCTGAATGTGCTCATACTATTTCTCCTCGTTTACCTTTGTGGCCGCTTGCAAACCGCATGTTCAGCCATGGCTATCGATATGGTTCTATTTTAGATTGAAGAAAAATAATCATGAGCCTTGCTATTTGAGCTACTTATTCAAATTTTTCGAACAGCCCACTTATCCAAGCTGTCGACATATATTTAAAAATAAGTGTAGCTATTTCCTAAACAAGGTGTATAGTAGGCCTTGGCTCTTAGAAGAGAGCTGTTAATGCAACATTTAGTTTAAGTTTCCTCTCAGTAAAATCTTGAATCCCCCAATTCAGACACCTGCGTACAACTTCCTCTTGATTGAACATTCAATAGCTTAGAAAAGATCCACAAAACAAATTCAAATTTTAATGTTTAATTCAAAGGTATTTTTATGTCTAAAGTAAACGGCTCAGTAAAATGGTTTAACGAAACTAAAGGCTTTGGCTTCCTATCTCAAGACAACGGTGGTCAAGATGTATTCGTACACTTCAACGCTATCGTTTCTGACGGTTTCAAAACACTGACTGAAGGTCAGAAAGTAAGCTTCAACGTAGAGCAAGGTAAAAAAGGTCCTCAAGCGACTGAAGTAACTCCTCTATAAGACTGCTTTTCTTGGTGTAGCATGCCCATGCTGCACCAAATCTCTCTCCTTCAAAAATATTCTCACTTTAATCACTCAGCCTAATATCAGGCATTGCTTTGTGCTACCTAAAATAAATAGGATAGTACTGCTTAATTTATTATTTATAGGAAAAATCATGTCCTCAAAAAGAACAGGCCGTCAAAGGCATTGGTATCAATTACTTAACAAAGACAAAATCACTAAGAAACAGGAGAATAAATGTTAGAAATTGAATTTAATCTCGAACAACCTCACACCTCTTGGAACGCTAAAATACATCAATTAAATGGTGATATTTTACGAAGGCACGTATTACCTAAGCTTCATTCTCATAGCTATATGATCGATTTTGAATATTGTGAGAAAACGCAATCTGGAACTATTCTCTGTGATTCAGGTTCAAAGTTAGGAAGTTTTACTGTTAACTAATTCAGTTTTCATGCATTAATGAATGATGCAACTAATTTGGAAGGTATCCAATGGCTAGAAAAAGTAAGAAGCAAGCAGAAAAAGACAAGAAAGAGTCGGAGCAAAACGCGGCGGCGGTAAAACAAAAAACGCGACGCCGTATAGAAGACATTATGGAACAAAGAGAATTTGACAAGTTATTTGATCTATAAGCTATCCTTGACTCTTTCAATTCTCTCTCTGCTCCATCGTTGTGCAAGGTACCGCCACCTACCTTTGCTCAAACGAAGCCTCACTCTTTTCCTCGCTTATAACAACACGATGAGCCTCGTTCACGCTCAAAAACCAATTTGCTCCTCTATACCCAAGTGACTTATACGGTTGCCAGTTACTTTTCTTAGAAAAATCCTTCGACTACTGACAACTAGGTTATTTGCGTATAGCCAAATTGAGAATTTTGCGTATAATCGCCTCGTTTGCTTCGTATAACCCCAATGATATGGTTTGGGGGTCTCTACCAGTTCCCGCAAAGTGCTGATTACGAAGAGTTGAGATCATCGTGGGTCTTACTCTTTGTGATAGCGTTCGATTTATTCTTATCTATACCTATTCTTAGAGTAACTGCATCCACAATACACATAAGGTGGAATATGAACGCATTTATTCAAGGTCTTCCAAAAGTAGAGCTGCACTTACATATCGAAGGTTCACTTGAGCCAGAACTTCTCTTCAAGTTAGCACAACGAAACGGCATCGACATTCCTTACTCTTCTCCGAGTGAACTACGCAGCGCGTATCAGTTCGAAGACTTACAGTCATTCCTTGACCTTTATTACCAAGGGGCGGATGTTTTGCGTACAGAGCAAGACTTTTACGATCTCACTTGGGAATACTTACTGCACTGTAAAGCGGATAACGTTATTCATACCGAAATCTTTTTTGACCCACAAACGCATACAGAGCGCGGTATTGACTTTGACACCGTTATCCACGGGATCGCCCGCGCACTACAAGATGGGCACGAGAAGCTCGGCATTACTTCACAAATCATTGCGTGTTTCCTCCGTCACCTTTCAGAAGAAAGCGCTATGGATACTCTGCAAGCCGTTCTGAAACACCGTGATAAGATCATCGGTGTCGGTCTAGATTCTTCAGAACAAGGCCATCCACCAGCTAAGTTCAAACGAGTATTTAAACAAGCGGTAGAAGCAGGCTTACTGACTGTTGCTCACGCAGGTGAAGAAGGCCCCGCACAAAACATTACCGATGCAATTGAAATGCTTCACGTCAGCCGCGTGGATCATGGTGTTCGCTGTGTTGACGATGAAGCATTAGTCGAGTCGTTAATTGAAAGCAAAATGCCACTGACGGTATGTCCATTATCGAACCTTAAATTGTGTGTATTTGACGATATGAAAGATCACAATATTGTCAAGCTACTGCGCAAAGGTGTCGCTGTGACGATTAATTCGGACGATCCGGTATACTTTGGTGGTTACATGACAGATAACTTTTTAGCCGTCAACAACGCACACCCAATGAGTAAGAATGAACTAGCTCAATTCACAATGAATGCGATTGATGCTAGCTTCATCGATAATGAGTTGAAAGCGAAGTATCGCCATCTCGTTAGTCAATACGTAAGTCAGCATGAAGCGTTGTAATAAAGCCATCAGTGCTACATCTTAGGTCAAACACTTAGGTGGTAAAACCTTACAAAAGCTCTGTGGTTAACCGCATTTATAAGCGCTAGACTGAGAAAGCTAAACTAGCACACAAAAAGGAATAAAATCATGATTCAACAAGGCCAAGCTCTACCAGTTGCGACTCTAAGCGAATTGACTGCCGATGGTATGGTTAACCACGACGTTACTGAGCTGTTTGCAAACAAGAAAGTCGTACTCTTCGCTGTACCTGGCGCATTCACCCCAACGTGCTCGGAAGCTCACCTACCAGGCTATGTGGTATTAGCCGACGAGTTGAAGGCAAAAGGTGTTGATTTAATTGCGTGTGTTTCTGTAAACGATGCATTTGTGATGCAAGCTTGGGGCGAAGCTCAAAACGCTTCAGAAATCCTGATGTTGGGTGATGGCGACGCAAGCTTTACTAAAGCATTGGGACTTGAAATGGATACTGGCGGCTTTGGTGGTATTCGCTCACAACGCTACGCCATGATCATTGAAAACGGCATTGTGACCAAACTTAACGTTGAAGAACCAAAAGAGTTTGAAGCAAGCAAAGCAGAAACGATTTTAGCGGCGCTTTAAGCTTACCCTTAGATACAAAAACGGAAGCCATCGCTTCCGTTTTTTGTTGGCTAACGCATTCTCACAACACTCGTTTGTTGCTTACGCTGCATTTCCGCAAAAGTCAGCACAAATGGGGATGACTGCTTTACGCGGCTCGGCAGTGAAGAAAGCGCATTGTAGGCATCCTGTTTCGTTTTAAAATCGCCAACAGTTACCGTATACCAACGCGTGCCTCGGCTGTTTTTCCAGTTAACCCAAACCGGATGCTTAGGATCGATATAACGAATGTAATCTTTCACATCTTTTTCTTGCTTTAGCGCGAGTACCTGCATCGTGTAATGGTTTGGGTTTAAATAACCATACGCATCCTGAGAGGTCATTACTCCAACACATTGGCCACTATCGACCTGCTGCTGGTAAGGCATAGCGCAGCCCATGAGCGATAAAATCAATGTCAAAGATAAAATCTTGTGCACGTGTCACTCCATTTTTGTTCTAGTTTCTTTTTTCTCGCACTCAAAAACACAAAAATGCTTCTAATTAGGCGAAAATAGCCTATACAAGAAGGTTCGATGTTTTAGCGCAACGAGTATTCCAAAAAAGTAAGGCGACCACGTTGGCCGCCTTAGTAAATTGATTTAATAGAACAATAACAAGATAGAGTGATAATGGCAGAAGTTAGCTGTTTTTTAGAGCCAACTCGCGACCAATTGCTTAAACCAGTCTAAAATTCGCTTGAATAAGCTGCCTTCTTCCACTGATTCCAACGCAACAAGTTCGGCTTCATTCACAACTTTACCTTCGACTTTGTAAAGCACTTTACCAACCACTTGTTGCTCAGAAATTGGCGCTACCAAATCGCCATTATATTCAACTTCAGCTTGTAGCTTTTTCACATGCCCTTTTGGTAAAGTGAGATAAACGTCATTGGCCACGCCTACTTTAAGCTCATCTTGTTCGCCCATCCAAACTCGAGCGTTCGCAACTTCCGTTCCTGCCTCGGTTGGCATTACCGTATCGTAAAAGCGGAAGCCATAACTTAGCAGTTGTTTGCTTTCGGATTCACGGATATTCTCACTTTTTGCTCCCATCACAACAGCAATTAAACGCATGTCACCTTGAGTCGCTGAAGTCGCTAGACTGTAACCAGCACCGCTTGTATAACCAGTTTTCATACCATCGACATTCATACTGCGATCACGAAGCAAGCCATTGCGGTTATATTGCGTAATGCCGTTGTAGGTAAACGAGGTTTCGCTATACAGTGGGTAGATATCAGGTAAGTCACGAATAATAGCTTGACCCAACTTGGCAATGTCATAAGGTGTCGAATATAAACCGTCACTGTCTAGACCATGAGGGTTGGTGAAAGCCGTGTTATTTAATTCAAGCTTAGCAGCCCAACTATTCATCAAGCTTACAAACCCTGACTCACTACCTGCGACATGTTCAGCAATGGCCACACTAGCATCATTACCTGATTGAACAACCAAGCCACGGTATAAGTCAGATAAAGAAACGGAAGTATTGACTTCAATAAACATCTTTGAGGAATCTGGGAAGTTTTTTGCCCAAGCATTTCGGCTAATGACGACCTCATCATCCAAAGTAATATTACCTGCGTTAATTTCTTGACCAGCCACATAAGCCGTCATTAACTTCGTTAAGCTCGCAGGATTTAGCCGTTTATGTGCATCACGTTCAACCAGCACTTTCCCAGTGTGAAAGTCCATCAAAACATAGCCACGAGAACTGAGTTCCGGTGCATTTGGCACAACCGTTGGTGCTGCATAAGCCAACGAAGATACAGCAGCGAACCCTGTAATTAACACTGTGTTTAATATAGTACTTTTTCTCATCATGACATCTTATCTTAGTAGCATTTAAGGCTTACAAACGGTACCCGAATGAATTCAAAGCGCAGGGTTACCTAGGTAAAGAGCGAGTATATTGAAACGGCGCTCAGTTACAGCCACCTTGTTACGATTAGTTACTTTTACTCAATGTTTGTCGAGAATAATGAGAAGTAGGTAGAGCTTTCGTCTAGAAAGATGAGACAAGAGGCGAGAAATCATGCCGTTGTGCTATGTAATTAGTGTTCAGAGAAAAAACCGTACAAGCCAGATCTAAAACTAAGCTTGTACGGGAAAAGATCTGTCTCTTATACACATCTCAAAAAAAAAAGGAAATGAGGATACAAGGTAAAGCAGAACCGGATAACTACGTGGCAGCAGCTGCGGTATTAAGTAGGGTGCAAGCATTAAACTGAGATACTGGGCGTAAA
>NZ_SHOE01000023.1:0-74202 GCF_012275705.1 Vibrio chemaguriensis | reverse complement strand
TTTCCTCTGTTTATTTTATATTCTCTTTTGCACTATTTTTATGTTTTTTTTTTTTTTGTAGTTTTTTTTTTTTTTCAGATGTGTATAAGAGACAGAGGCAACGCCATTTTTGCCATTTTTCTTTATCTCATACATTGCATGATCGGCTTTTTGATAAACTTCATTAAACTGTTGTTTTCCTTTATCAAATAGACAAACACCGATGCTCATTCCAATCGTTACTTTATTTAAGTCCTGATTTATAGCAGGAATGATGGAACTTAAGAGTCGATCACAAAGTTGAGATATTTCTTCTTGATTTGAATAAGAGCTTAAAACGACAAACTCATCTCCTCCTATGCGTCCGACTTGAGACTTGCTTGGCGCAAGCTCTGTTAAGCTATTGGCGATATTAATGAGGAGAGTATCACCAGTATGATGGCCTAGCTGGTCGTTAACTGCTTTAAAATTATCTATATCAACAAACACTAAGGCAGACTGCTGAGACGGCTTGGTTTGAGGTTGATGATTAAAGTTTTCCTCTATTGCTTTTCTATTTAACAGTCCGGTCAATGGATCACTCGAAGCTAACTTAGCCAGTTGCTGCTCATATCGCTTTTCTTTTGTAATATCGATATGAGTGCCCATCATGCGTAGTGGTTCGCCATCAGAACCATACTCGACGATGCGCCCTCGATCGTAGACCCAACTATCACTGCCGTCTTTATGAATCATGCGATGAACTACCTCATAAAGGTCGGTTTTGCCAGCTAGGTGATCTTCAAATGCACCCACCGCAAGATCATAATCTTCAGGGTGGAGATTGTTTTTCCACGTTTCAACCGTCGCGGTTAACTCATGGGGCTGATAACCTAGCATTTTGCCCCACTGCATATTGAATATCGTCAAAGTACCTGAAGGAATATGCTGCTCCCACAAACACAGTCCATTACTGTCGAGTGCAGCATTCAACTTTTCTTGTAGTCGCGCATTCTTCCGCTTCAGCTCTTCATTTTCTTTTTCTAAGCAGGCAATTCGAGTTAGATATTCTTCCATTTTGCGCATAATTTACGTCGTTTTCGGAGCGACAATATACGAAAAATACTTTGCAATTTCTATGATTGAGCTTGGAGATATAAGTATTGAATATGCGGTAAATAATAAAGAATCGGTGATGTTACTTAAGAGCAGCAAAGTAAATGCTTGGAAAAACAAAGAAGGAAATAGGGGATAAGCGAGGGGCTCTCCTGGTGCAAAGTCATAAATGAGGCCTTTGCACCGGGACTACTGAGGGTTAGCGGTTTAGTGCACCACAACGCTCAGGCTGGTAGGTGATATCGACAATTTCAATTGTCTTCACTTGATTATTTGGCATTGGCCATTCAAGTTTTTGACCAACAGACAAACCGATCAGTGCGCTGCCTACGGGCGCAAAAATGGAAATATCATCACTGCTTTTCAGCTCAGATGGGTAAACCAGTGTCTTTGTCATGGTTCTATCTTCACCTGCAAATTTAAACTCTACAGTTGAGTTCATCGTGACCACATTATCTGGCATTTGTTCTGGCTCAAGAACCGTCGCACGGTCTAGCTCTGCTTCTAGCTCAACAAGCTCCGCCGCGATGTTTGGCATTTTATCCAACAAAGCCGTGATTCGGTTCATATCTAAGCTTGAAATGTAGATAGAATTGTTTTCTGACATTTTATGACTCCCAAATAAAAGGCCGCCTCACAAACATGGGACGGCACTCTATATGTCAATTACGGTATCAATCATATGGATTTTATTCCATATGAACTAAATCAGATTCTAGTCTTTATAGTGCGACTTAGCTAGTAAAAGATTTTTGTTGTGAGACTTGATTTTTCTAAAACTTTCAGTCACTTCAGTTGTTCACCTTTAATAGCCTTGAAACGGCTAGGTTAAAACGAATGCTTTGTTTTTAAACAAAGCAGGGTTTATCGTTAGCGTGGTTTAACTCGACAATCATTGCCATTCTGTAAAAGCCAAAACTGTATAGCCCTTTGTGAGCATGACTGCGGTTATCTCATTTTGTAAAAACTACCAACATCCGTTAATAAATTACCTTTTATTCTTCAATATCAAGATAAAAACGTTAATCTACCCCTTTAGGGTAGTTTGAAATTGTAATTGATTTACATCATGTATTAATTTTCTTTCACAATTAACAATGAGCTCAGTGATAAGAACCTAACCCTTAGGAATTATAATGAGCAAGTTTAAGCTAGTAGTCGTCGGTAACGGTATGGTAGGGCACCGTTATATTGAAGACTTAGTCGAGAAAGCTGATATCTCTAATATGGAGATTACCGTTTTCTGTGAAGAACCTCGTGTCGCATACGACCGTGTGCACCTTTCCTCTTACTTTTCTCACCACACTGCAGATGAACTTTCTTTAGTGAAAGAAGGCTTCTACGAGAAACACGGCATCAATATGTTGATCGGTGAACGTGCGATTAACATTAACCGTGAAAACCGCATTGTTTACTCAAGCACTGGCCGTGAAGTTCAATACGACAAGCTGATTCTTGCTACAGGCTCATTCCCATTTGTCCCGCCTATCAAAGGTCATGAAAGCAAAGACTGTTTTGTTTACCGCACGATCGAAGATCTAAAAGCGATTGAAGCGTGTGCGAAAAACAGCAAATCAGGCGTGGTTATCGGTGGTGGTCTTCTAGGTCTTGAAGCGGCAGGCGCACTAAAAGCATTGGGTGTAGAAACGCACGTTGTTGAGTTCGCACCAAAGCTGATGGCTGAGCAACTTGACCTTGCTGGTGGTAACCAACTTCGTCAAAAGATCGAGCGTATGGGTGTGAACGTTCATACTAGCAAAAATACGCTTGAGATTGCGCCAGAAGGTAAAAGTGCTCGCAACGTTATGCGTTTTGCTGACGGCACTGAGTTAGAAACAGACTTCATCGTATTTTCAGCGGGTATTCGCCCACAAGACAAACTGGCTCGTCAAATGGAGCTAGAAGTTGGCCCTCGTGGCGGTGTTGCCATCAACGACCATTGCCAGACTTCTGATGAGAACATCTACGCGATTGGTGAGTGTGCGTCTTGGAACGACATGTTCTACGGTCTTGTTGCTCCGGGTTACAAGATGGCGACGGTTGCCGTTGATCACCTACTAGGTAACACAGAAAGCAAATTCGAAGGCGCTGACATGTCTGCGAAGCTGAAATTGTTGGGCGTGAAAGTAGGTTCAATCGGTGACGCGAACGGTCGTACTGAAGGTTGTAAGAGTTACGTTTACCAAAACGAAGAGCAAGAAGTTTACAAACGTCTTATCGTTTCTGAAGACAACAAGAAGCTGCTAGGTGCAGTACTCGTGGGTGATACGTCTGACTACGGCGATCTGCTTCAATTGATGTTGAACGAAATCGACCTACCAGAACACCCAGACGCATTGATCCTTCCTGCACACGCAGGCGCTGAGAAACCAGCACTAGGTGCAGACGCTCTACCAGAAAGCGCGGTGATCTGTTCATGTTTCGATGTAACCAAAGGCAAGATCGCTCAAGCGGTTGCTGATGGCCACCATACATTGGGCGACATCAAAGCAGTGACTGGCGCTGGCACAGGCTGTGGTGGTTGTATTCCTCTAGTGACGTCTGTTCTAAATGCTGAGCTTGCTAAATCTGGTATCGAAGTGAAGAACGACGTGTGTGAGCACTTTGCATACTCACGCCAAGAGTTGTTCCACCTAATCCGTATCGAAGAGATCAAAACGTTTGATGAGCTTCTAGAGAAATACGGTAAAGGTTACGGTTGTGAAGTTTGTAAACCACTGGCTGGTTCTATCTTGGCTTCTTGCTGGGGTGAGCACATTCTTAAGCCACAACTGGTTAAGCTGCACGACACCAACGATAACTTCCTAGGTAACATTCAAAAAGATGGTACTTACTCCGTAATCCCACGTATGGCGGGTGGTGAAGTTACACCTCAAGCACTGGGTGCACTAGCGAACGTTGCTGCAGAATACAACCTATACACCAAAGTCACCGGTGCTCAACGTATTGGTCTGTTCGGTGCTCAAAAAGACGATCTTCCAGAGATCTGGCGCAAGCTTATCGACGCTGGTTTCGAAACAGGTCAAGCGTACGCAAAAGCACTTCGTATGGCGAAGACATGTGTTGGCTCAACGTGGTGTCGTTACGGCGTTCAAGACTCTGTTGGTCTAGGTTCTTACATCGAGAACCGTTACAAAGGCATTCGTACACCTCATAAGATGAAGTTCGGTGTTTCTGGCTGTACTCGTGAGTGTGCGGAAGCACAAGGTAAAGACCTTGGTATCATCGCGACTGACGCAGGTTGGAATATGTATGTTTGTGGTAACGGCGGCATGAAACCTCGTCACGCAGACCTACTTGCAAGTGACCTAGATAAAGAAACGCTAATCAAGTATATCGACCGCTTCATGATGTTCTACATCCGTACTGCAGCGCCACTACAACGCACATCAGTTTGGCTGGAAAACATGGAAGGTGGCGTTGACTACCTACGCGAAGTGATTGTTGACGACAAACTTGGCATCAACGCTCAACTAGAAGCTGACGTAGCGAAGCTTGTAGACGAGTACGAGTGTGAGTGGACTGCGACTATCAACGACGAATCACAACTGACTCGTTTCGCACACTTCATCAACTCTGACAAGCGCGATGACAACGTTATGTTTGTACAAGAGCGTGAACAGCACCGCCCGGCAACTTTCACGGAAAAACACCCTGAAGCGAAAGGCGACATCCTACACGTAGCGATCACTGAAGCATAAGGGAAGGTTGATTATGTCATTTGAAAAGATTTGCCAAATCAGCGACATCGTACCGGGCACTGGCGTTTGTGCACTGGTTGATGGTCAGCAAGTTGCGGTATTCCGCCCAACACAAGCAGAAGAAGTGCTGGCGATCAGCAACACAGACCCGTTCTTCCAATCAAACGTGCTTTCTCGCGGTTTGATTTGTGAGCACCAAGGCGAACTTTGGGTAGCAAGCCCACTTAAAAAGCAACGCTTTAACCTGACAACAGGTGCGTGCATGGAAGACGAGCGTTTTAGCGTGAAAGCGTACAAAACGCGTGTAACCAACGGCGAAGTAGAAATTTCTGCATAAGCTTGGTTTGCATTCCCTCCTCCTTAAGGGGAGGGAATGCACTGAGTACTTAGATTCAATAGACAAAGGCTTTCCAAGCGTCATCTTTGGGGAACAGGGAAGCGAGATGATGTCGACAGCAGTGGGTGTCAACGGGAAGCCTTTCTCTATTCAATCTTTAACTTTTTAACTTTCAATTTTGAATAAGGACACATTCATGTCTACAGACTTTAAACCTGCTAAATTCGTGCAAACCATGATCAACGTGGGTGAAGCGAAAATTAATACCAGCACTCGAGATCTTCTGCTTCGTGGCACGATGGCAGGCGTTATTCTGTCTCTTGCAGTGGTGGTTGCTATTACCGCGATTGTACAAACGGGCATTGGCCTTGTGGGGGCGCTTGTTTTCCCTGTGGGCTTTGTGATTCTCAGTGTGATGGGTTACGACCTTGTCACAGGTGTTTTTGGTCTTGCTCCTTTGGCTAAGTTTGCTAACCGTCCGGGTATCACTTGGGGTCGTATTTTCCGTTGCTGGGGATTGGTAGGTTTGGGTAACCTGATTGGTTCTCTAATTGTGGCTTACCTAGTGGCAATCTCTCTAACCGGTAACTTCTCTCTAGAGCTCAACGCGGTAGCGAAGAAGTTTGTCGCTGTATCGACTGCCCGTAGCCTTGGTTTCGAAAACATGGGCATAGACGGATGGATCACGTGTTTTGTACGCGCTATCTTCTGTAACCTAATGGTGTGCCTAGGCGTGATCGGCAACATGACGGCACGTTCAGTATCTGGTCGTGTAGCGATGATGTGGTTCCCAATCTTCATCTTCTTCGCACTCGTATTTGAGCACACCGTGGTAAACATGTTCCTATTCCCACTGGGTATGATTCTAGGTGCGGATTTTGGTATCGCGACTTGGTTGAACTTCAACCTTATCCCAACCATCTTAGGTAACATCGTTGGTGGTCTTGTAATGACTTGTCTGCCACTGTACCTAACTCATGCGAAAACTGCGCCTTCTATCAACGTAGTTGAAGAAGAAGTAAAAGCAGAGCCTGCAATCGCAAAATAAACTGCTTTTATCTGGCCCTACCTATGGTAGGTAGGGCTACTCAACTCATTTAACTTTCAATAGATATTGTATTGATTTAGCTATAAAAAGTAATAACTCCTTGGGGTAGTTTGAACCTTAAGTTAATAACGTGAGTGTTACTCTTTATATCCAAATTTCCGATAGGCGTTGATATGACTACTGCGAACTCATCTTTAAACAACGGCTTTGTTTCTCTAGTTGGTGCAGGTCCGGGCGATCCAGACTTGCTGACGGTCAAAGGTTTGAAAGCCATTCAAGCGGCTGAAGTTGTGGTGTATGACCGATTGGTATCTAAAGAGATTCTAGAGTTAGCACACGTATCCGCCGAGATGATTTATGTCGGGAAAAAGCTCGATTTTCACTGCGTACCACAAGACCAGATCAATCAAATTTTGGTGGAAAAAGCACAAGAAGGTAAACGCGTTGTGCGCCTAAAAGGTGGTGATTCTTTCATCTTTGGACGCGGCGGTGAAGAGTTAGAAGAGCTTGTAGAATATGGCATCAAATACGAAGTGGTGCCGGGGATCACCGCGGCGGCGGGCGCGACGGCTTACGCAGGTGTTCCATTAACGCACCGTGACCACGCGCAAAGCGTTCAATTTATTACAGGTCACGTGCAAAAAGACGGTCGCGAAATTGAGTGGCATTCGTTAGCGCAATCTAACAACACACTTGTGTTCTACATGGGTTTGAAGCAAAGCGGTCACATCATGGATAACCTGATCACTCATGGATTAGATCCAGAGATGTCATGCGCCATTATTGAAAATGGTACGCGTCCAGAGCAGCGCGTGTTCCAAGGAAAACTGAACGAACTTTCTGAAATGGCTGAGAAGGCGATCAGTCCAGCGTTGATCGTCGTTGGCAGCGTGACTCAGTTGCACAACAAACTAGACTGGTTTAGAAAATAAGTTCGTCTAATGGTTAGATTTTGCAGGGGCTATGACGTCTCTGCATTTCTTGCTTACGCATTGGCATTTGATCAATCAAATTGTTGATAAATGGCCAATCTGTTTCTGCGCCCCATCGGTATTTCTCTTGACCATCTTTACCCAGTAAAATTGCGGTATGTGAGCCTTTTTCAATTTCATACAGCTTGGCAAGCATTTTCAAATCAAACTCTTCTTTGAGCCAAGCTGGAGACGTATAGCCTTGTTCTGTAATGACTAATGTGACCACATCTCTGTCTTCCAACTCGCACTCATTCATGAGTGTTTCTAGTAAGAATTGTTTAACGTATTCATCGTTTTCTGGAGCGAAGTAAAGCACACTCCGATGCGGCCAGTACTTTGAATGTGCTGGATAACCGAATGCTGTCGATGACAAGATACAAGAAAGTAGTATCACTAGTAACTTTCCGCCCATGACAGTTCCCCTAGAAACCCAAATACCGTTTATACGTTAAGTTTAGTGGAATTGGCTCATTGTGCTTTTACCAAAACTGACTTAGGGTAGGCAGCAAATAAATCAAGCGTAGAAAAGATGAATTCGGAAAGAAAACAAAAGATCGCCATTTTGGTTGATGTACAGAATGTGTATTACACCTGTCGCGAAGCGTATCGCAGTAATTTTGATTACAACCAGTTTTGGTATGTTGCGACGCAAGGGAAAGAGGTGGTGAGTGCTCGTGCTTATGCCATCGCGAGTAACGATCCAAAACAGCGTCAGTTTCATCACATTTTACGCGGTGTTGGGTTCGAGGTAATGCTTAAACCCTATATTCAGCGTCGTGACGGCAGCTCGAAAGGCGACTGGGATGTCGGTATTACTCTTGATGCGATTGAAATTGCCCCTGAAGTTGAGGAAGTGATTCTCGTTTCTGGAGATGGGGACTTTAGTCTGCTAGTGGAACGAATTCAGCAGCGCTTCAATAAAACGGTGACCGTTTATGGTGTGCCTAAGCTAACATCCCAAACTCTGATTGATTGTGCAGATAACTTTGTCGCGATTGATGATGACTTCTTACTGTAATAACTAACGTGACAAAGAAAAGGCGAGTCATTCAGGCTGTACGCTAACGTACAATGACTCGCCTCTAATTTATTGTTGATTTGGCTAATTATGAAGGAATGATCATTTGTCCTAACAAGTAGCCCAGACAGCAAGCACCAATCACACCAATCAAACCTACCGACATAAATGAATGGTTGAAGTACCACTTACCAATCTTAGTGGTACCTGACGTATCGAAGTTCACTGTCGCGATGTCTGAAGGGTAGTTCGGAATAAAGAAGTAACCGTATACCGCAGGCATTAGGCCGATAAGCAGTGCAGGATCCAGACCCAAGCCAAGACCAACAGGCAGCATCATACGAGCCGTTGCTGCTTGAGAGTTCACCACAACCGATACAATGAACAACGCAAGCGCGAACGTCCAAGGGTAGTTGGTTACCATCTCAACGATGCCAGATTTGAACTGAGGCATTGCGTATTGGAAGTAAGTATCTGACATCCAAGCGATACCGAAGATCGCAATCGCTGCCACCATACCTGATTTGAATACTACGCCGTTTGGTACGTCACGTGGGTCAGTTTTGGTTGCAAGCAAAATGATACCGCCGAAGCAGAGCATCATCATTTGAATCACAACGGCCATGCTGATTGGTTTCGTGCCATCCACGATGGTACGAATGTCCGGCCACATCGCGATAACGACGATAACCAAGATAGACGCGATGAACAGCAATACAGAGTTACGAGCACTTGTTGGTAGCACTTCATCAAGAGACGTTGCAGTGGTGTTGAGGATCTTTTCACGCCACACCGGATCTTTTAAACGCTCTTGGTATTCTTCATCGTCTTCCAGTTCTTTACCGCGTTTTAGGCTGTAAAGTGACATCAGCAACGTACCGAATAGCGTTGCAGGTACAGTAACGAGCAAAATAGAAAGCAGAGTGATCTCGTGCTGAATATCAGAGAGTTGTGCCAAGTAGTAAACGACTGCCGCTGAAATTGGAGAGGCCGTAATCGCGATTTGCGAAGCGACGGAAGCGGCTGCCATTGGACGTTCCGGACGAATGCCGTTTTTCAGTGCAACGTCGCCAATGATTGGCATGATGGAGTAAACCGCGTGACCTGTGCCGAGCAAGAAGGTCATAAAGTAAGTAACAAAAGGAGCGATCAGGGTGACGCGTTTTGGGTTCTTACGAAGCACACGTTCGGCAACTTGCAGCATGTATTTCAAACCACCAGCCGCTTCAAGAATGGATGCACATGTTACCACTGCCAAGATTATCAACATAACGGTGACAGGAGGGGAGGTTGGCGGCATCTTAAAGATGAAGACTTCAATCACCAAACCAATACCAGATACGACCCCAAGGCCTATACCACCATAACGTGAGCCGATATACAGCATCACGAGCAAAAATAGAAACTCAAGATACAACATGTGGATTTCCTTATTCAAAACAGGGGGCTATATAGCCAAATTACTTAATTACATTGTCCCGATATTCAGAAAGAAAATACTTCATGTTGTTCACACTCCTTTGGATAAGAAACAGCAATATTCAATTATTGGCAATAACTCACGCTACACAGGGAAACTGTTAACACAGTTTTATCAGGGTGTTTTTATGCTGTGTATTTTTGCGATCATGTCAGCGCTAAATGCGAAGAGGTTTAAGAGTTTGTTGCTATTCATCGCATACGTAACCAGACCTTACGGGCGCAAAGAGCTTGAAAATAGAGACAGAGACCACAGATGAGAATAGGCTCTTGTTATGTGAACACAAAGGATAATGGTTTGCATTGCGATTAGTGCTTGGGTATAAAGGTGTCAGAATGACTACACCAACAATAAACCATCATGTCTGAGCAATTTTTCCCGCAACTATTTCAAACTTCGAGTGAGATTACGCCTTACCTGCACGGTGATATTGGCGAAATAGGGCAAGAAGTTATTCATATCGAAAATGATATCAATCCGATCATTCAAGGCCTTTACCAACAGTTGTCTGAGGCTCATCCGGAAGCGGGGAAAGCGTATTGGTTGACGAGAACGTGGGATTTGTTGTGTTGGCAGCCTGTTTATGTTGCGTTCATTTCTATCTACGGTTTCCACACGTTGCCAAACATTCGTGAGATGGCGCAGCACCTCAAGCCTTGTTTTGTGTCTGGATATCGATTCGCTGACGAAACACATATACATGGTAAGCCAGAAGAATTAATAAAAGAGGCCGGACGTCAAATTCGAGAGTTGTTCGATTTCTACCAACAAGAAATGAGTCAATGGACGCGCATTCGCCCAGGCTTCACTCATCAATTGATGTCGGATGGGATCATGGCTTGTTTGATTCGTCTTCAACAGCGTTTTCCGAAAATGACCAACACGACATTGCGTGAACATGCCATCTTGTGGTTACAGGCATTGGGTTTAGATGCCAACAATAGTCATTCACTTTATGAGACATCACTGGATCAGCCGCTCAAATTGGTCAGAAAAAGCTGTTGTTTAGTCTATAAATGTGAAGGCAGAAAGCTTTGTGAAGATTGTCCTCGTTTAGAAAAAAATCGACAGCTTATGAGCAAGCATAATCCTAATTAACATTTGGTTAACTTATGTAACAGTGCTCGATTTGAGAGTGAGAATAAGTATCATTGCATGCTCTTGTTGACAACAAAAAGATAAATACAATGATAAAAAGGACGTTTTCTCTTAATCTCATCGTACTTGCGATGAGCAGTGGATACGCAGTTAGCTCAATAGCTGCGGAAGAACTTCAACAAACATCAACACCAAGTGATGAACAAATGGTGGTCGTGGGCAGTGTGATGCCGAAATCGATTTCTGATATTCCAGGAACGGTTTGGTTTGTAGGGCAAGAGGAAATTGCTCAGCAATATCGCGCGGGCAAGACACTTGGTGACATTCTTTCTGCAACCATCCCTTCTCTAGACGTTGGTACGGGTGGTCGAACTAACTACGGCCAGAACCTGCGTGGCAGAGCAATGTTGGTAATGATTGATGGTGTTTCACTGCAGTCTTCTCGCCCGATTAGTCGTCAGCTTGATGCGATTGACCCATTCAACATTGAGCGAATTGAAGTACTATCTGGTGCAACCTCCATTTATGGTGCTGGCGCTACAGGTGGTGTTATTAACATTATCACCAAGAAAGCTTACTCGGATGACTTATCGTTTGAATCGTATGTCAGTGGCACTACAGGTTTTAACAGCAGCGATGACTTTGATTACAAACTAGCTCAGTCTATCTCCGGTGGTAAAGATCGAATTGCCGCTAGGGGTTCGGTTGTGTACACCGAAACACAAGGCGCATTTGACGCAAATGGCGACATTGTCACGCCAGATATCTCCCAAGGCTCTCTGCAATACAACTCGACGCTTGATGTAATGGGATCGACAGAGATTCAAATCTCCGAAGCCAGCAAGTTAAACCTTCTCGCACAATACTATGACAGCCAGCAAGATTCGCCATACGGCTTGTACATTGTTAACAATAAATTTGTTGATGTACGAGAGGGATTCGATTCCGATCGTGAACACGGTACAGAGCGAGTTCTCTTAAGCGCGAACTACGCTCACGACAGCGTATTCGGTCATCAACTGATTGGCGAGTTGTCTTACCGAAGTGAAGACCAAACGTTTACTCCTTATTACCAAGGTGCTTCTCAGCAAAAGACAGAGGTTTTTGCTGGACGTTTGGCACTGGCAAAAAACTGGGAATCATTCAACCTTGTTTATGGTGTTGATGCGTATTTAGACCGTTTTGAGAGCAATCAAGCTCTATTCGATCCAAGCATTGCAAACAACTCTGGAAACTTGATTAATAAAACGTACGCCGAAGTTGGTCGTTACCCAGGTGTAGATGTAACGTCTTACGCAATGTTTGTTCAAGGTGACTATCAAATTAATCAAGATTGGTCCGTTCAAGCAGGCTATCGCTATCAATACATGGACAACAAGATTGATGACTTTGTTGCCTATAGCGTACAAAAGAAGATTGCCTCGGGTAAGGGGGTGTCAGCGGATGCGGTACCAGGTGGCAGCACCGACTACTCTGTAAGTCTGTTTAATTTGGGCACCATTTATCAGCTTAATGATGAATCTCAACTTTGGGCAAACTTCTCCCAAGGTTTCGAACTTGCTGACCCTGCGAAGTACTATGGTCAAGGCAGCTATGATGCTGTGGATGCAAACGGTCATTATGCGTTGAACAACAGCATTAATGTGTCTGACTCAAAAATGTCAGGTATTAAAACGGACAGCTATGAGATCGGTTACCGTCTTGATACCAACTCTCTTGCGCTTCAGGCGGCAGGCTATTACTCGCTTTCAGACAACTCCATCAAGTATGATAGAAAAACGTTGTTGATTACGAATGTTGACGACAAGCAGCGTGTTTACGGTGCAGAAGCAAACATCAATTACTGGGTGACCCGCGATATCCTGTTAGGGGCATCAGGACACTACGTAGTTTCTGAGCTGAAAACCGATGGTAAATGGGAAGATTTGAGCGCAGGTAAAGCCAGTACGGCTAAGGCTAATGCATGGGCTGCATACTACCAAGATTCGTACTCGATTCGTCTACAAAGTCAGACGATGTTTGATTACGAAGATGACGCCAACAATAAGTTGGAGGGCTACACCACGTTTGATCTTCTGGGTCATGTAACACTACCTGTTGGGCAGTTGGGCTTTGGTATTCAAAACCTATTTGACGAAGACTACACAACCGCTTGGGGTCAACGTGCGCAGATTCTTTACGCGGCACACTACGATGCAGCAGCTTACGACTACAAAGGAAGAGGTCGCACATTCACACTGAACTACAGTGTTGAATATTAGAGTCAATTCTCCTCGTACAACAAACAAAAAAGCCGCATAAAGCGGCTTTTCTTTTAGGCTTGATCTGTCGGCACTGTGTCTACAACATTTTTCGTGCTTTCCGAAGCTTGGTTTTGCTCTTCAGCTTCCATTTTTGCACGTTCAGCTTTGGAGATATAACGCGGCTTATTGCTCTTATGTAGCTTAGCGTTATGCTTCTTCTGCTTCGCTTTTAAGATCTGATTGATTTTCTTCTTGCGGTTCATGGTGGTGGTCCTTTAATTTAGCGGGGCAGGATAGTTATTTTTTTATCAAGTTACAATTAAATAAGCCCTTACTTCGGTCGCAAGATTCAAGTACGTTTCTATGTCCAATCATCTCTCGCGTTTTAATGGAGTCCAAATGAAAACACTGATCACTGAACGTTTGATACTACGTCTTGTGAGTGTAGATGATGCACCATTCATATTAGAACTTTATAACCAACCAGACTTTTACCGTTTTGTCGGAGATAAACAAATTCGTACTGAATATGAAGCGGCGCGTTATATAAAAGAAAACATGCTACGCATGCAAAAAGTTAAAGGCGTGAGTTTACTCGTAGTAGAGAAAAAGGAAGATGGACAGCCGATCGGTATTTGTGGGCTAGTTAAACGTGACACATTGCAACACTACGATCTCGGGTATGGTTTTTTACCTTCTGCTTATGGTTGCGGCTACGGAGTCGAGTCGGCAACCGCGGTGCTGGAATATGCTCGAGGGGAAATGAAACTCGATAAGTTGGCTGCCATCACCAACAATGACAATATTCGTAGTATAAGTTTGCTCAAAAAACTGGGCTTTGAGTTTGAACGAGTTGAGCAGCAATACGATAATGGTCGAACGTTAGAACTTTACACAATGACGTTGTGATTTTTGGAAGCTCATGAGCGATATTTTACTTGGCAAGCTCGCCACTGAATTTAAGACGGTAAAAGCCATGGTAGAGGTTTACTGTCACGATCACCATGGAACAAAAAGTGACTTGTGCTCAGAATGTCGTGAGCTGCTTGAATACGCAGAAGTTCGTCTTGACCGCTGTCCTTATGGAGAGAATAAACCTACGTGTAACAAGTGTCCGATTCACTGTTATAAACCGGACCCGAAAGAGCAAATGCGTTTGGTGATGCGTTACTCTGGCCCCAGAATGCTACTGAAACATCCCATCTTGGCGGTTCGTCATTTACTTCATGAAAAGCGCACAGTACCGGAAAAACCTGCAGCGAACGCGTCAAACCGTCACAAACGTTTATCTAAACAAAAAAGCGAAGAATAAAAAACGAGGGCGACATGCCCTCGTTTTCGTTGAGTAGAAGTTGCGTGGTTAGAGGCCAGCGGCCATACGCTGCTTAGTTTTGCTCGCTGCAAGTAGCATGTATACGCCAGTCGCAACCAACGCGGCAAACAAGTAGCCTAGTAAGCCATGTTCTTGGCCCATAAATTTATCAGCCACAACCGGGCCAGCAACAGAGCCAATGCTGTAGCTAAACAGCATGACTTGTGTGGCAGAGACAATAAAGCGCTCATCAAGTCCTTCGCAACCTAAGTTGATCGCAATTGGGTACAAGGCAAAAGTAGCTGCACCTAAAAAGAATAATGCAGCAGCTAATACCACGGCTGACGATGAAATAAAGGTCAAACCGATCGAAAAAATACCCAAAATACAGAAGAACGCCATTAGCACTGTGCGGCTCATGTATTTGTTCAATGTGGTCACCATTGGTTGAACCAACATGCCACCTAGGATCACTAGTGCCATCAATGTACCAATGTCTTGATGGTTGATTTTACGGTTAGTTAGCTCAACAGGCATTAATCCGTATATCGCGCCTAAGGTCAAACCTGATACAACACAACCAATAATTGCAGCATGGTTTAGCTTGGCAATTTGCTTAAATGACAAAGCGGTTGATTCATGGCTGTTTGGTTGTTCACACTCAATAAACATCAGCACCAACATCGCCATTAGGATCAGCGTTGTAATTGCAATGAACGGAACACCGCCACTGACGCCAAGTACACCAATGCCAAATTGGCCTAATGCAGAACCGCCATAAAGCGATAGCATGTACAAGCTCAAACGTTTTGCACGTGATGCTTCGTCGCCAGACATTAGCCAAGATTCAACAATGACAAAAACGCCCGCAACGGCAATACCTGCGATAAAACGAGCAGCAAGCCACACTAACCCATTAGCAAAAACGGGTAGCGTGACAATCGTTAGCGAGAATGCCGCTAAGCAGCCAATAAACGCTTTACGGTGACCAACTTGACGCACGACACGCTCAATAAACATCGCGCCGACCAATAAGCCGCCATAAAAAACACTCGCCAACCAACTCGCATAATCTGCTGAGATGTTGTATTCACCGAGCATGAGAGGGATCAAGCTCATTAAATAGCCCGAAGCCACCGCATAAAGAGACAGTGCGACAACTGGAACTGTAACTCGTGGTGATGCTGCAGGAACGACTGTGTTTTCCACTGTTTTGCGCCTATAAGTTAAATGAAATCTATGGGTTATTCGGCGCGAATATGAGGCTAATAGTTAGGCAAGTAAAATGATTAATTTAAGTCGTTTCGACAAATAATATTTGTTAAATAGATAGGTCGATAAGTTGCATAAAAACGCCAACCTACCAGTGAGGTTGGCGTGGAGGATTACTTATTAAGTGCTTGATTTAACCATTGATCAAACTGACTCTTAGGTAGCGCACCATTGATCATATCAACGCGTTGACCGTTCTTGAAAACCATGATGGTAGGAATGCTTCGAATGCCAAATTGTGCAGCGAGCGCTTGTTGTGCTTCTGTATCAATCTTTACAAAACGAGCCGTTCCTGCTTGTTCATGAGCGACATCCGAGAAAACAGGGGCAAAACCGACGCACGGATTACACCAAGGGGCCCAAAAGTCGACGACAACAGGCGTATCACTTTGTAATAGGACAGAAAAGTTATCTTGCGTTCCTTCGATAGGCGCGCCATCAAAAAGTGCACTTTTACATTTACCGCAAGTTGCAGACTCTGCAACACGCTCATTGGGGACACGATTCAGACCGCCGCATGAAGGGCAGCGAGTTTTAAACGATGACATGACTTCTTCCTTTATTACGTATTGATGAAAACATGACTTACCAGTCAGCCTCATTATTTGTATACTTATTTTTTAACCTGCCGAAATAACGCAGAGCAGGTTTGTATTTGAGCCTAAGGTTCTAAGAAATTTTATTAAAATACAACAATAAATAGGTCTGCGATGACAAATTACTACGCTGAAATTACAGGTTGGGGGAAATGTGTTCCTCCTGCCGTGCTCTCTAATGATGATCTTAGCACTTTCCTTGATACTTCAGATGAGTGGATTCGTACCCGCACCGGTATCGAAAACCGCCGTATTAGCCATGTAAATACTTCAGACATGGCAACCGTTGCTGCCAAACACGCATTGGCGCGCGCGGGCGTTGACGCAAGCGACGTTGATTTAATCATTGTGGCGACTTGTTCTCCGGATTCACTTATTCCAAACATCGCATCTAAAATACAGCAGAACTTGGGCATTCGTTCTGCGGCGGCCTTTGATTTAAATGCCGCATGTACGGGATTTGTCTACGGCCTTGAAACGGGCACACGTTTGATTCAATCAGGTAACTATCGCAACGCGATCATTATTGGCGCGGAAAGATTGTCTTTCTACATCGATTGGGCCATGCGAGATACCGCTGTTCTATTTGGTGATGGAGCGGGCGCCGTTGTGTTATCAAGAACAGAAAAAGAAACGGGTCTACTGCAATCTCAAATTGGTTGTGACGCTAAAGGTCGCGATATTCTTTCCGTACCAAAGTTTGGTACTTGTATGGACCGTTTTGCGGAAGACAACGGTTACTGGGATTTCAACTTCGTAGGACAAGAAATTTTCAAACGTGCGGTAAAAGGCATGGGGCTAGCTGCGAAAACCGTGCTTAAAGCATCACAGTTAACTACCGACCAAATCGACGTTGTTATTCCCCATCAAGCGAATATTCGTATTATTCAAACCCTATGTGACCTATCTGGGATCCCACACGACAAAGCGTTTGTGAACATCCAAAACTACGGTAATACTTCTGCAGCGACGGTGCCAATTGCATTATGTGAAGCGGTAGAGCAAGGCCGAGTTAACCCAGGTGATAACATGCTTCTTGCTGCATTTGGTGCAGGTTTGACATGGGGTGCGGCAGTATTGAAATGGGGTGACCGCGTAACGCCAATTGGTGAAAGTGATGCGGCTCTGCCTGAATGTGAGCAATCCGCGCTAGAATTACTTGAGCGTGCCATTAAGCTGTGTAACGAGCGCCGTCGCGACGAAGCGTAACGGACACTCAGCGGGAATGATATTGAGAAGGGAGCGTAAATGCTCCCTTTTTCATGACATGTTAAATAAGAGCTCATTAAAGCAGCTTAAGCCATAAAGCCAAGGTTTGAATTAGCGAAGTTGCGGATATTCGGGAACACGTATTCCAGTGCCGCGTTATCACTCACACCCATCCACTGCGCGAGGGTTGAGCCCACTTGATCAGCTGCAATTTGAGGTATGAGTCGACCTTGAGAATAGTCATCGTTTCCGCCCAATACTAGTTCAGGCCATGTGCCGATAGGTCGCTGACCATTCACCGCGCCCCCAATCAATAGTTGATGACCACCCCAACCGTGATCGGTGCCGTTACCGTTGCTTGTCATCCGTCGACCAAAGTCAGACATTGTAAAAGAAGTGACTTGCTTGTTTAGCCCCAACCGCGCAATCGCACGATACATTGCTAAGAGGTTAGTTGCTAGATCTTCGAGTAGTACGGGGTGTCGAACTAATTGAGAATCGTGTAGGTCGTAGCCAGAGTGTTTAACAAAGAAGACTTGTCGTTGTTGCTTTAACACATCTTGGCTTGCGATCAATTTATAGACGGTTTGCATCTGCTTGCCGAGTGTTGATGAGGTGAACAGCGGCGCGTCATCAATATGATTGAGTTGCTCGCTTAGTACACGGCTCATCATCATAGACTCATCAACCATCAAATTAAAGTGACCACTAAACGGATTCTCTGTTTGATGAGAAAGCAGTTGGTCATAGATCCCCTTATATAGCGGGTTATCAATCGCGGTAAGCTGAACCGCACGGTCTTTTTTCAGCACGGTTTGGCGGTGTTCCATCGCGCGTAACCAAAGCGAGTTCCCGTGCACACTGTATAGTGGGGTTATTTCTGATTCAGAAGTTAATACGTCCAACATTCTGCCCGCCCAACCCAAATTGCTAGATTCTTGCATACCACCAAGTAACCAAGCGTCTGTTTGTGAATTGTGGGAAAATAGTTGCTCGGGAAGTGACGCTTCACCTAGCTCAATCGCTTGTTTTGTAACGGGATGGTTGAGAATGCCGCTATTGAGCACGATATTGGCATCGCCTTGTTCGAAAATTGAAGACAGCGCCTTTAGTTTGGGGTGTAAGCCAAGTTCTACCAGATTATCCGAGCTATCGGCGGTACGCAAATTGATAGGGAGTATGTCGTCTTTAGCGACAGAAAGAGCACCTCTGACTTTGGCATATTGGTTATAGTGCGCGTCAGACAACGGCAGTACAGTGTTGAACGCATCGTTTCCACCTGCTAAATAAACACATATCAATGCTCGAAAGTCATTGGATGGCGCCGCGAGAGAATAACCCGGTAGACCAAGCGAAGCTAAAGCGCCCATCGATGCAGTGCTTTTTATAAAATGTCGTCGTGAAATATCCATAATCCACTCCTAATCCTGAATATAGAATTCATCGCCGGAAATGGCGGTAAAAATCACCAAGGCGAGCTTTGTTGTTGGCACATAGTCCTCACGATATTCATCTAACACGGTGAGCATGAGTTTTTTTAATTCCGCCGAGGCCGTTCCAGCAAAGAAGCGTTCGTTAACCAGCTCGACTAAGGCATCGTGATCATCCAAAAGAAGATAGAACTCGCCGAGATCGAGTGTGTAGGAATCACCGCCGCCTCTGCGAGAGCTGGTCAACATATAGTTGACCAAATCGGTATAAACGGACCAGTTCAGTAGCTCATACTCCGGAGAGCTAATACCAGACTCCGTAAACTCGTTAGATGGTTGGTAGTCAGGAGAGTAAAAATTAAATACGGAAGGAGAACGAAGAGGTCCTTGATTGGCGATATTCATCATCGTAGTAGCGTCTTCGTAACGTGTAGATTGGATTGTAAAACCCGCTGCTCGATGAAAATTAGTTAGGACCAGTATTGGCTCTTTCACTTTTATTGGCGGGGTATCTGTCATGCCTAGAGCCTCAGAATCGAGCAAGATGGCATGAATGACCGCGTTTAAATCTCCTTTTTCTCCTTCGCCATTGTTATTGAATACCGAAGCAACACGTGCGATGTACTCCGGACTTGGATTCGAAGTTACAAAACGTTGGATAAGTAGCTTAGAAACAAACGGCGCCATGTTTGGATGAGACATCAAAATATCGATCACTTTTGAAAGCTCTTCTTGCGCAGTTAAACCCGCAGGAATTGTGTTACCAAGCAATCGTTTCTCGCCACCATCGTGTCGGTGGCTGATGACTCGCATCGGTTCGACAAACGCTAAATCGGCATTTTTCCACCCAGTTAATGCTCGAGCGAGCTCTTGAATATCCGTTTGGGTATATGTGGGGATAGGCTTACCCGTTGTACGATCAAGCTTTTTACTGCCATCGATATTCAGTTCATACAAGCCTAGGGTGAATAACTGCATCAACTCTCGAGCGAAGTTCTCATCAGGTAATGCACCCGTCGTGTTGTTCTCTTTTACGCTACCGAGCATGGACAAATAGCTGCCCATAACAGGATGAATGGAAACGTCATATAATAAATCTCGGTAGTTGCCAAAAGCGTTAGCAATCAATACATCATAGTAGTCGACTAGACCTGTGGGCTTACTGGAAAGAACACCGCCATAGCGAGAGACCACTAAGATCTGGCTTAATGCATACGCCATGCGTTGTCTGAGTTGATCATCAGCAGTAATAACAATTTGATACCAAGCGTTTTCGCGATTGGATTGTGCGCCTTTGGAAAAAGGTGTCCGATAGAGCGGTTGATGATAGGTGGCAGGAAGGTAGATTTGTTGAGATATCCAACTTTCCATCCCGACTTCTTCTACCTCATCAATTAATGTTGGTGTTGGCCCAAAAGTGCTCTGATAGAGGAAACGCGCAACGGTTTGATCGGAGGGCGTTAGTTCCATTTCTGCTGGTACTGAAGGGACGTAACTTAGTAATACGATAATCAACCCTAGTACCCAACAAGAGATTTCATACTGTTTCTGACGTCTCATAGTTAACTCGCTTACCCGAGGGAACGACTTAAATCCATTTAAAGGGAGTGATTAAGCTCATTTGAGCTAAATAATAAATTTAGAAAAATCAAGCAGCTGCAGGAACGAGTATAGTATCTATAAGTGACTAACAAAAAACTCAATCTATGAATTTGGTACTTTAGTGCTAGATGTTTTTGATATTTATTTAGGTAACGTACTGATATTTAATATCGCGTGAGAATAGGGTCAAACAGTGATATAGCGAGGAATGTGTGGTGATACTGCAATAATGCGGTCAACGTGAGAGTGATGCAATTATTAAGTCTGCAATATAACTTAAACTAATTTATGAGCTAATAAATAAAGTTGCTTTATTGGCACAAGAGAAAACCGCATGGGTGTTCTCTTGTACAAAGTAAAAGGATTATTTTCTAGCAAGTTTATGGTGAGCCCGGGAGAAGTGATCGGCACAAAATGCGCCCACAATCGAGAGTTCGCCAGCCAGGCAAAGCGCAGCTGAGACTTCGGCTAAGGCTTTCGCTTTGCCGTTGCCGTGCAAACCTAAAATATCCAAACATGCTTTTTGCGTAGGAAGGCCAGTGCCCCCGCCAACCGTTCCCACCATGATGTTTGGCAAGGTTACGCACGCGTACAAGTTGCCTTGAGCGTCCACATCCATACGAGTGATACCAATGGCAGACTCTGCAACACAAGCGGCATCTTGACCGCAAGCAATGTACAGCGCGGCAAGAGCGTTTGCGTAATGCGCGTTGACGCCAATCGTCCCGCTGAGTAAACCGCCCACCGTGGTCATTTTGCCAAATTGAACCATAGACTCCGGCGTCGTATGCAGATATTTTTCCACCAACTCAGCAGGAATGGTCACTTCGGCGGATACTTTCTTACCGCGTACCGAGCGCAGTGTGTGCGCGTTTGGTTTTTTGTCGCCTGATAAGTTGCCATCCAAGAATGCTTGAGTTGGTTTGATTGGGCTGGTCGCCAAAATATGATGGAACACTTCGTTTGTTGCGATGGTCACCATGTTTTGTCCGGAAGCGTCACCGGTCACGTATTCAAAGACCAAATAAACGTGGTTTCCTTCGATATTTACATTGATATCTTTGAGTTTGCCATGTGAGGTGGTGGATTCCGCTATTTGACGAAATACTTCAAACTGGGTCACAACCCAACTGACGAACTGGCCAGCGTTGGCAAGGTTATTAAAGGCGAACACTGGTGTTCGGCTCACCCCTTCACTCAGCAACAATGCGCTCGCGCCACCAGCGGCGGTAATAAGACTTGCGCCACGGTTGTAGGAAGCGACTAACGCGGCTTCTGTCGTTGCGAGCGGAACCAAAAAGTCATCGTTCGCATACAAACCGTTGACGCGTAAAGGGCCTGCGATGCCGACCGGCACATTGACAGTACCAATGAAGTGCTCGATGTTGTTGGAGTAAGCGTAGCAATGTGACTGCGTGAAAGGATCAAGAAGATGATCTTTATTGGTCACGTGTTCTAATACTTGCCAACGGCGCGCCAAATGCTTATCCGATAGGCCAGGGCTTAAGCAGAGACGTTTGTCTGGCTTGTGAAACTTCGGTTCTAATGCCGATTGAATCTTACTGCTGGTTTCGATATCGGAAAGGGCGGAGCTTTGAACAGGGTTATCTTGGTTTAACTTCGGCATACAAACGTTAACTGAAAAATCGAACCAGAGATTGTAGTGATTGGGGCTTTGATTACAACGTTGATTATACGTTTTGCAACAAATACCACTGTGTGAGCGCCTTTGTTATCCAAGTAATTTGATATTGGAGCGGAGGATTTACCGGAAATAAATGGGTTTTGACAATGAGTGCTGTAGTGAAAAGAAGAATCGGGGGTAGAGAATTTAGATGGCTTAGGCCGCTGCGGATTTGAGTCGAAAAAGTGTAAGCATGAGTACCTTAAAAGCGGACTGGCTCAATCTATGAAAGGAATAAATTGTCTAACCCAGTCCCTTGGGTCAGACGCTAGTTTGAATCAGTTGTTCAAAAACTAGTTGAAGGCGCGAGCCACACGTCCCGCACTTTGAATACGGTAATGGCCAACGTAAGCAGGAACAAATACAGATTGTCCTTTCGCGGCGGTTAACGTCTCACCGTTATCACTGATGAGTGTCAGGTCGGCATCAATCGCCATCAAAATCTCTGCGCTGTTTGCCTCAACCACTTCATTGTTCGGTTGGTTAAGAATGCTGAAACTAAAGTCTGCCACTGGAACGGGGTAAAGGCTCCGGCAACCATTTGCATTGGGTTCAAGAACAAGGCTGTTAAACGGCTTAGGCACAAAGTCTGTGCATTTAACCAGTTCTTTAACATCCATGTGTTTCGGCGTGAGTCCTGCACGCAAAACGTTATCTGAGTTCGCCATGATCTCTAATCCCGTACCTTTAATGTAAGCGTGTGGCGTTCTTGCGCTCAGGAACATCGCTTCGCCAGGTTGCAGCGTGATGACATTCAACAGTAATGGCGCAAACAAGCCGACATCGCCGGGGTATTGAGTGGATAGATCCAAGATGAGCTGGAAAACGTCGCTGTCAGTGCCTTGCTCCGATTGACGTGAAGCGTGGGCAAGAAGCTGTTTCAGTGCTCGCTCTTTTGTTTCTCCTTCCATGGTCAGAATGTGCACAAAGAAATCGCGTAAACCTTGTGAGTTGATTTCGCGTTTGAATTCATCTAGCGGTGCGCGTAGCTCATCGATATCGCAAAGGCTAAATGCTTCAATAATCTCGGCATACGAGCGAAAACCGTTCATGGCTTGGTAACTTGTCAGCGCGTACACCAACTCAGGTTTGTGGTTTGGATCTTTGTAGTTACGATGGCTCGCGTTTAGTGGGATGCCAGCACTTTGCTCTTTTTCAAAACCTACCTCGGCATCTTGTTTGCTTGGGTGAACTTGAATCGACAGCGCGTGTTCGGCCGCTAAGATCTTAAACAGAAAGGGCAGGTCGCCAAATTTCGCTGCGGTTTCTGCTGATAAGTAAGCGGGTTGGTTTTGTTTGATCAGTTCAGACAAAGGCAGCGTGTTTTGCTCAATCTGAACTTCAGAGCAGCCGTTTGGGTGAGTCCCCATCCATACTTCTGCTTGAGGCTCATTCGTTTCGTTAGAAAAGCCAAACAAATCGTGAATAGAAGAGGTGCTTCCCCAAGCGTAGTTTTGGATTTTGTTGTTCATTTGAAAGAAGCTATGCGATGAAATAGTGTTCAAATTCATGAATTTTTCCCATAGTTAACCCTCCGAACTGAATCGGAAGAAAAATTGAGCAGAGATACGTTAAATAAGGATGGCGAGCGCGGTTAGGTCACTCGCCAATTTGCCCGAAGGGCGATAAGTCGATTTACAACCGAGGTTTTGGTTCGAGTGGTTTTCGTGATGGTTGCGCTTGCAAAAATGGCAGCAACAAAAGGCCAATGACGGCTGCACAAACTGAAATGGTGATGAAGAAACCCGTCCAATGATATTCTTCAAGAATTAACGCTAGTGGATAGCCAGACAATGCTGCGCCCATGTAGGCGAACAAGCCCACGAATCCTGTTGCCGCGCCGGCAGAATCTTTGTGAGAGCACTCCGCCGCCGCCATACCGATTAGCATTTGTGGTCCAAAGACAAAGAAGCCGATGGAGAACAATCCCGCCGCTTGGAATGCAAAGTTGGTCAGGGGCATTAGCCAAAGCGCAGAGACAGATAAGAAAATCCCAATCGCGAACAGCAAGTTCATTGGCCCGCGGTTACCGCCAAAGAGTTTGTCTGAGCCCCAACCCGCAACCAATGAACCAACAAAACCACCGATTTCAAACATAGAAAGGGCAGCGTTGGCGTTAATCAGGCTATAGTGATGCTGCTCGGTTAAATACAGGTTTCCCCAGTCGTTGATTGCGGTTCGGACTATGTAAACCAACACATAACTGAACGCGAGCAGCCAGATGTATTTGTTGTTAAATACGTACGATTTCAGAATTTCGCGATAGGTGAGGCCACGTCCGTAATTTTCTTGCGCAAGTTCTAGCGCGTCGTTGCGCCATTGTCCGACACTTGGTAAGCCCATTGTTGTGGGTTTGTCGCGCAATCGCCAACAAACGAATAGACCGAGTAATACACCGATGATGCCGGGTAGAATAAAGCCTTCACGCCAGCTGTAGTGCAACGTTAAATAGCCCACCAAAATAGGGATCAGCGCGCCACCAACGTTGTGTGCGGTGTTCCAAATCGCCCATAAGAAGCCACGCTCGGAGCGTGAATACCAAGTGGTTAGCAGCTTGGAGCACGAAGGCCAGCCCCAGCCTTGGAACCACGCGTTTAAGATCCACAGAGTAATGAAAGCTGCGAGTGAGCTAGAAAAGCCGAACGCGATGTTGACCAGACCTGTCGCAATCAATCCTAATCCCATGAAATAACGAGGGTTAGAGCGGTCTGAAATCGTACCTGAAATAAACTTCGAGCAGCCGTAAGTAATGTAGAAAAGCGTACCGATAAGACCCAAATCGCCTTTATCTAAGCCAAGATCGGTAATCATCGCTGGTGCGGCGTAGTTAAAGGTCTTACGGGTAAAGTAAAAACCTGCGTAGCCGATGTACATCCCCAACATAATATGCAAACGCCAATGGCGGTAACGCTGGTCGATTTGCTCTTTGCTCAGACTCGGTTGAGTAAATTTAGGTGAACGTAAAAATCCAAACATCTTGAGTTACACCTTAGGTAAAGTAATGCTGATTTGTGTGCCAATCACTTGATCGCTGGTGGAGTAGATAACCATTTTTCCACCTAACGCGTGCACACGCTCTTGCATGCCGCGAACGCCCATGCCTTTCATGCTGTCCTGAACCTTGAAGCCGACACCATTATCGTGAATCATCAGTGACACCGCAGCTTCTCCGATCGTCAGCTCAATATTGATCAACTGCGCTTCTGCGTACTTGGCTGCGTTATTTAATGACTCTTGGCATAAACGGAATAGGGTTACTTTGAGCGTATCACTCAAGCTGGTGTAATCGCCTTGCCAGTTCAGTTGAACAGTCGTTCCGTGATTGGCGAATTCCATCTCTCGCGTCAGTTGCTCGACGGATTCTTTTAAGTCCAAATCATCCAGCATTTTGGGTCTTAGTTTGCTCAACAGTCGCTTAGTGGTGTCGTACACGTTGAGGGAAAGCCCTTCGATCATGTCGGCGCAACCCACGCTTGTTTCTGCGTTATTTACCCGCTTGATGATGTTGGCTTGTGTGCGGATCGCCGTGATGTTCTGGCCGATTTCGTCATGTAGCTCGCGCGCAATATCGCGTCTTACCGATTCTTCCGCTTTGATAAGCTGGCGAGACAAATTCTGATTGCGTGCAAGCTCGCTGCGCAGTTTGTGATTGAGGTCTTTTTGTTTCTGAACCCCTAAACCGAGCATAATGCCAGTGATGGTTTGCGCCGAGAGAGACAACAACAAATCGGTGATTTCTAGATTCGACACCCCGCTACGAGCCGCAATCAGCGCGATACTGTTAAGCATGGTGGCGAGTAGGGCACCTTGCCAGCCGTAACGCAGAGCAAGCACGATGATTGGAATCGCCATACAAAATGGCGCAAATCGTTTTAGCTCTTCAGGCAAACTGGTTTGCACCAAAATACTGCCGATCAAAAGCAGCGCATAAAGCACGATATGACGCACCTGAAATACAACGGCATTACTAAGTAGGAGAGAGCTAAGCGGAGACCAACGACTTTGGAACAAATAACTCCATAACAAGTAGCACATAGGCACCACGAGCAAGCCTCCAGAAATGCTAGCCAGCCATACCATGTAAACCGAAGGAACGTGAAAACCAACGGCCATCACATTAATAAACGCGCTAATAATAATGACTGCGCTCATCACGGCTAAATGGCGGTTTTGGTCTCCGTAGTAATATTTTTTCGCAATCAGAGTGACCGGGATACTGGCAATGCTCGCAATCAGCACGGTAAGCCACTGCGGTTGACCCAGTAACATCGCAAGTGCGATGGAAAGCCCCCACTCCGAAAGGTAAATCGTCGGCCAATAAGCGGTGCGAGTGTGCAGGGCGACACCTAATCGTAAAGCGAAAGGAAACAATAAGATCGCTAGTTCTGGATCATTGACAAAGTAATAGGCAATCACCCATAAGCAGAACCAGGCGCAAGCCATAACAAAAAGTCCGCAAATGGTGGTAATAGCATAAGCTCGCATTAAAAGGACTCTTGAGAAAATAGTTTGGCGAGCTCAACGTTGTTTTTCACGCCGAGTTTGTCGATGGCATTTGCACGATGAACATGCACGGTCTTGTGGCTCAAGCCAAGCTCTGCCGCGACGGATTTTACATCCAGCCCTTTGGCTAAAAGCTGGCAAACTTCATTTTCGCGTCTTGTTAGTTGGCAAAGCGATGCAGCTTTGTCACTTGGTGTTGCCAGTTTGATGGCAATGTCGGAGGTAAGATAGCAGCCGCCAGACGCACTGGTTCTCACGGCTTGAATAAGTTCGTCTGGGCTACAGCGTTTGCTTAGATAGCCTTTTGCACCAAGTTTTAGTGATTTTTCCACCATCGCAGGGGAGTCATGCACGCTAAGCATCACGCAGGCAATGCCAGTTGGTATTTCGCTAAGAAAGTTTAAGCCGCTTTCATCTGGCATGGAAATATCTAGGATGACGACGTGTGGATGTACCGAAGGCAAGCCTGTGCGTGCTTCTGCGACAGAGCCGAACTCACCAACAACGGTAATATCACTTTCTAAATTTAATAATTGTGCGAAACCCGAACGCACGATGACGTGATCATCAACTAGAGCAACATGAATCATTATTACAACCAAATAGAGCAGACGACTAACAACAAGCTCCAACAGGAGCCAATAGAAAAATCTTTAATGATACTGAATTGAACCATGCTTTTTAATGATCTTGCGCGCTTTACCGAAGTAAAGCGCGCAGAGAAGTTAGGCTTGGTCTTGTGCAAGTTGAAGCTTCTTCGCGTGTCGAATCTTCTTCTCTTCCGCGATAGCGACGAAAGCAAGCAAAACAATACAAATCATGGCGGAGGTATCTAGGGCTGCGAAGGTACCTTTCCAACCTGTTAAGCCGAAGATAGGTGTACCGTCTGCAATCATACCGAGACCAAGTTTCGCGAAGCTGTCACCGATTAGGTAAGCGAATGTACCTTTTACGCCGTCAGCCACACTGATTGCTTTTTTAGGGACAAAACCAACCGCGGCAACACCGATAAGAAGTTGCGGACCAAACACCAAGAAGCCCAATACAAATAGAGAGGCCAAGTACATGAACTCGCTAGTGGCGTGCTGGTAGAACTCAAGCGACACGATGATCAAACCAAGAGACACACAAGCAACCAATGCGCGGCGACCATTTGCTAGGTCAGACAGGTAACCCCACATCAAAGTACCCACAAGCGCACCAACTTCGAACAGAGTAAAGCCAGAGATTGCCGTTTCTTTTGACAGGCCAAGCTCTTGGTATGCGTATACCGTTGACCATTGGTCGATACCGATACGAACGATGTAAAGGAAGATGTTTGCAAAGCAAAGTAGCCAGATAACTTTGTTTTTAAGAACGTATTCAACAAAGATTTCTTTCTTGGTCATCTGGTTTTCTTCAGCGGCGGTGTCTTCTTCACTCACTGCTTCATCGAAAAGTTCTTCTACTTTACCTAGACCGTAAGCTTCTGGTGAGTCGCTACCAAAGCGCATACCGATAAAGCCAACGATGATTGCGATGATAGAAGGGAACACGAACATGCCGATTACGTGGCCGTCGAATAGGTAGTTAGCACCGAAAAGAGCAACACCCGCTGCGCCCGCGCCACCAACGTTGTGCGACATGTTCCACAAGCCTAGGTAAGAGCCGCGTTTGTTACGAGGTGTCCATTTTGTAATGGTTGAGTAACTAGAAGGGCCACCAGTACTTTGGAAGAAACCACTCAGAGCGTAGAAAGCCACCATCAAGAACAGGCTTGCACTACCGCCGCCCATGCTGAAGCTGAAACCAAGCATTGCAAGACCAGAAAGGATCAGCATAAAAGGGAGGAATTGCTTGGTGTTCTTACCGTCAGCGTAGTAAGACACAACGGTTTTACCGATGCCGTATGTGATGGAGAAGCCAAGGCCAATAAGACCTAGGTCTGTCATGCTCAAACCGTAAGTTGAGATCATGTCGTTTTGCGCGACATTGAAGTTCTTACGAATCAAGTACATGGTTAGGTAGCCGATGAATACGACCAAGTAAGATTGGATGAACGGTTTAAACCACATCTTTCTTCTAACTTCGACAGGAAGATCGAGGGTCGGCTTCCGCACCTGTTCGAGGAATTTTAACATGATGAACTCTCTTGTAATTGTTTTAGAAACACAACGGAGACCGTTATGCGCTCTTGTTACCTTTGACTGAGCGGAATTCTAGAGAGTGGTTTTGTGAGGCACATGAGATGGTTGCCTAGATCGGCTAGGAAAAATTCCTAGAAATGCCTAGGAAGGCGGAAAAGCGTGAAAAGAGTCACACAAAATCCTTACTAATTTATGGGTTTTTGACAGGGTTCTTATCGGATTGGAAAGCGTTCAAATGCAAACGGATTAATATTCATAAGCTTAGTGCTGACAAGGGGTGAGCACGTTTGGTTGGACAGAATAGTGTCTTGTCGCTAAGTATCAATTGGGAACGAGAAGCAAACAACAGAGACCCGGAGGTCTCTGTTAGAAATATTAGGAATTCGGCTAGGTTGACGTGTTAAGGCGCAGGGCTGTATAGACGCGGCGAGCCGTGTTTTGGCAAGTGAATTAGGTTCAAATGGTTTCTTCTTGCCCATTCGACGGTTAACGCTGTGGGTGCAGATAAGCAAACCAGAGTGGGGATACGCGCGCGAACGGCTTTGTGGATCAACTCTAAGCTGCAACGGCTGGTCATTATTGCGAAGCCAATTTGAGGTTCGATGTGATTGTTGGCCAATGCGCCAATCAACTTATCTAGCGCGTTGTGGCGGCCGATGTCCTCTCGGCACAACTTGATGTTGCCTTGTAAATCTGCAAATAAAGCGGCGTGTAACGCGCCAGATTCACGTGCGGCTTCTTGATGCTGTGCGACTTTGTCTCGCAGCCCTTCGAATACATTGGAGCGCGGAGGAAGAGACGGTGTCAGTGGCACCAAATCAGGCAAAGCTTGTTCAAGAGCCTCGACGCCACAAATGCCGCATCCGGTTGTGCCAGCAAGATTTCGGCGTTGTGTTTTTAACGCCCAGAAAGCGCGGTTGCTGATTTCCACTTCCGCATAGTGAGATTCGTGATCGCCACCAATTTCAATGTCTTTGATCTCTTTGAAGTCGTGGACGATGCCTGTGCTTAGGCTAAATCCTTTCACGAAGTCTTCCAGATGGCCTGGCGTCACCATCATGACCGCTTGGCTAATGCCGTTGTAGCTGATAGCTAAAGCTGACTCACTCGCCAGCGACATTTGTTGCACTGGGCGGCCATCAATCAATTCTCGGTAATTGAATGCACTTGGTTGAGGTGGTGCTTGATTGAAATCGGACAGTTCAAAATAAGATTGAGTAGTACATCTCATGAAATCACCTCATAAGCCGTTGTGTATGCCAAACATTGACGTGTGGATTGTTGTTATCGATTGAATATGCTTTTTGCTGCTGCGAAACACTGATCGGTTAGCGCGGAGAAGGGTTCTTGTTTTCGCTTTAACAAACCTAGCGGGGCGTGAACGGCGGCTTCTTCGATAGGAATAATGCGAAGCGTATCGTTCAACTCTTCCAATCCACAATTCAGCGGCATAATGGCGCAACAAAGGCCACTGGTTACTGCTTGGATCAAGTGAAAGGTGGAGTTACTTTCAATGACGGTTTGTGGAACTAGCCCTTTACTCACAAAGCTAAGATCAATCGAGTGGCGATAGTGCATGCCCTTCGAAAGCAGCCCTAGCGGAATGTTATTGAGTGACTCCCACAACACTTCAGATTCGGCAAAATCAAAATGACGCTCATCGAATAAAACGCCAAGTTTGGTCGAATCTAGCTCGATAACATCGAAGTAAGCGGTGTTGACTTGATCGACATAACACATCCCCAAATCAAGTTGATTGCGATTGAGTTGGTCTATGATCTGTTCGGTCGTCATGGAGAGTATTTGAAAGCGTAACTCAGGGAACTGTTGAGCTAATGGTTTGAGCAATTCCATCGGGTTTTGGCTGGCGAGTGGCACCATTCCAAGCCGAAGAGAGCCGACCAATTGACCACGGCAGTTGGCGGCTTCGGCTTGCAATCCATCATGAGCGGCTAAGACGGTTTTTGCCCAAGCTAAAATGCGTTCTCCGGCTTCAGTAAATCCTTCAAATCGTTGACTTCTCTGGATTAATTCGAGGTCGAGTTCTTCCTCTAAGCTTCGGATTCTCATGGATAAGGTAGGCTGCGTAATGTGGCACAATGCGGCGGCTTGACCAAAGTGTTTGGTCTGTTCAAGTGCGATGAGATATTTCAGTTGTTTGATATCCATAATGGATTGTTCACCTTACGTTGTGAGTCACATGTACGGGGGAACTCCCTAAAAAGGGCACAGCACTACCGTACTTTTTAAGCGCTGGAGCGTTTTAACTGGGAAATGGAAAAACAAAACCAAGTCAAGAATAAAACCACACTCAAAATTGATCTGAATCAAGGCTATTCCTGATATTAATTAGGGTCAAATTTAAAGTATCTATAGTGTGATAGATACTATCTATTATCAAGAATGCCGATTTTATTGAGTTCGTTAAGCGAACTAAGTGGAATCGAATGGGAAAACGATTAACCTCATAAACTGTATTGATTAAAAATGTGATGACCGTCAGTGGAAAAATTCGTCATAGATTTGGTTTATCACTCGGTCAGGATTATCAATTGGACGCATATTGAATAACGACTTAATCTTTGATTTAGATCAAGGCGCAACAATGCAAATTGAATCTAACAGTCTTAGAAACAGTAGGCGGGTATCCGATAGCAAGAATCTAGATAAGTAAACGCTCGGACAAGCGAGAGCATGTTGAGTGGTTACTTATTTGGATTAAAAATACATGGATTAGAAACTAAGCCCTTCAATACTTCCGCATTATCTCAATAAATAACGCGCTTGTTTTCACGGGCACCCTGCTTGCTGGTATATCTGCGAGGAGTAAAGTCGTGAGCCAAAAAGAACAAATAAAAGCATACAAAGGTCCAGCTGGTGGTTGGGGTGCACTGAAAGCCGTAACCAGAAGTTGGTGGGGCAGTGAAAATGCAGTTAAAAACATTCGCACTATGCTCAAAACCAACCAAAATGGCGGTTTCGACTGCCCGGGATGTGCATGGGGTGAGTCGCCAGATAGTGGTAAAGTCAATTTCTGTGAGAATGGCGCGAAAGCGGTAAACTGGGAGGCGACCAATCGTCTGGTTGATCCTGAGTTTTTTGCCAATCACAGCGTTTCTTCTCTCTCAACGCAAACCGATTACTGGTTGGAATACCAAGGCCGTATCACGCACCCAATGCGATACGATGCTGAATCCGATCACTATGTGCCAGTCTCTTGGGATGAGGCTTTTGCTCTTGTCGCGAAACATCTCAATCAATTGGATTCGCCGCACCAAGCGGAGTTTTATACCTCTGGTCGTGCAAGCAACGAAGCGGCGTTTTTGTATCAGCTATTTGTGCGCGCATTCGGTACCAACAACTTCCCAGATTGTTCCAACATGTGCCACGAAGCCAGTGCAATAGGGATGAAAGACACCATTGGTGTTGGTAAAGGCACAGTGATCTTTGATGATTTTGAAGAAGCCGACGCGATTTTCGTGATAGGTCAAAACCCGGGCACGAACCACCCACGAATGCTTGAACCTCTGCGCGAAGCGGTAAAACGTGGTGCACAGGTTATCTGTCTAAACCCGCTCAAAGAGCGCGGATTAGAGCGTTTCCAAAACCCACAAATGCCGATTGAGATGTTGAGTAATGGCTCAGAGCCTACAAACACGGCGTACCTGCGTCCTGCTTTAGGTGGAGACATGGCAGTGTTTCGTGGCATCGCGAAGTTCTTGCTGCAATGGGAACGCGAGGCATTGCAAAACGGTGGCAAAGCGGTATTTGACCGTGAATTCATCAAGCAACACACGATAGGTATTGATGAGTATTTGGCTGAAGTGGACGCAACCTCTTGGGAACACATCGCGGAACAATCGGGTCTTGATTTAAGTGAAATCGAGATGGTGGCGAGCATGTATCGACGTGCAGAACGTGTGATCATGTGTTGGGCAATGGGGTTGACTCAGCATCGTCACTCTGTGCCAACCATTAAAGAAGTCGCAAACGTGCAAATGTTACGAGGTAACGTTGGTAAGCCGGGCGCGGGTCTTTCACCAGTGCGTGGTCACAGTAACGTTCAGGGCGACCGTACGATGGGCATTGATGAAAAACCTTCAGATCTGTTGTTGGATCGCATTGAAAGTCGATTTAACTTTGCCGTCCCGCGTGGTGAAGGCCACAACACTGTGCAAGCCATTAAAGCGATGGAAGAAGGGCAAGCGAAAGTATTTATCGGTTTGGGCGGTAACTTTGCACAAGCAACGCCAGACACAGAACGTACGCACAACGCGATGCGAAACTGTAATTTAACCGTACACATTTCGACGAAGTTAAATCGTTCTCACCTTGTCACAGGTAAAGATGCGCTTATTCTTCCGTGCTTAGGCCGTACCGAGATTGATCAGCAAGCGACTGGCTCACAAGGCGTGACGGTTGAAGATACCTTCAGCATGGTGCACATCTCATTTGGTCAGCTAAAACCGCGTTCGGAGCATTTGCGTTCAGAACCAGCGATTATTGCCGGTATTGCCAATGCGACACTCGGAGCAAAACCAATTGATTGGTTGTGGGCGATTGAAGATTATGATCGTATTCGCGATTTGATTGCCGACACGATTCCAGGTTTTACCGACTTTAACCATAAGCTTAAACACCCGGGTGGATTCCACTTGGTAAACCCAGCAGCCGAGCGTCGATGGAATACACCAAGCGGCAAAGCACAGTTCAGCTCTAGCGAGTTGCCGAAGCAGTTGATCAGCGAAGCGATACTCGAAAAAGGCCAAAAGCCAGATTTGATCTTGCAAACCATGCGCTCACACGACCAATACAATACGACACTTTACGGCTTGAATGACCGTTATCGTGGAGTATTTGGTATGCGCGAAGTGCTGTTTATCAATGAAGCGGATATTCGTAAACTCGGTTTTGAACCGGGCGACAAAGTGGACATGGTGTCATTGTGGGAAGATGGCGTTGAGCGCCGTGTGAGCGGATTTACGCTTGTTGCCTATGATGTACCAGCAGGTCAGGCGGCGGCTTACTATCCAGAAACAAACCCATTAGTTCCTTTGGACAGTTATGGGGATAGAACGTTTACGCCAACCTCTAAGTTTATTGCGATCAAATTGGAAAAATCGACATCCGATAAGATCGCTTTGGTGGAAGCGGAATAGTGACCAAACCGGCACAACGACATTTCCGATAAGCAAACGGCTGATATCAATTATCAGCCGTTTTTAATTGCTCACTTTGCCTTTAGAACATTTCGTCGAAGGCGTGTAGGGGGCTGAATTAAAATAGTTATTTTCGTTAATAACGGGGTTATTGGATAGCACTCTAAAAGGCAGCAATTAAGGCGCATTGGTCCAGCTTGTGTATAATATTAATGAAATTAGGCTATTAGACGTATAACCTGACGGATGTCTGTATTTGATCCGAAATCTAAGCTGATGAAACTAACAAGAAGATAGATGACCTTGAAAAGTATAATTAAATTAACGTTAAGCCACTTAGTGGCTGTTGCGATTGGTATTGCGATAGGTATCTATACTTTACCGATTCTTATTGCACCGCCTGCGCCGACCGATGAGCAAGTTTCTGAGAGCATGCAAGGTGCAGAATACAGTGCAGTTGTCACGAGGGACCTCAAAGATAGCGACGCTTTTCATTGGGGAGAAGGTGAAATTCATTTGAGTTCTCAAGCTATTACGCTGGTAGGAAAACTCGCTCCCGGGCCTGACTATAAACTCTATTTATCTCCTAAATTTGTCGAGACTGAACAAGCGTTTAATGACCTTAAATCTGAGATGAGCTTGGTTGGTGATGTCAAAACATTCAATAACTTCGTTGTTGAGGTTCCTCAAGGGATTTCCATTTCTGAATACAATACTGTTGTTGTTTGGTGTGAAACATTCGGTGAGTTCATTACTTCGGCAAAATACCAATAAATCCCATCAGGAGAAAAAGTGGTTTCTTCTTAGTTAAGAAAGGTTTACTGCTCAAATAACTGGTGCAATACATTACGTGGTACAAATGCACTAAGCGCTGCTAATGGTTCTACAGTGGTTGATAGAACTTAAGGATATTTTGTGGAAGTTAAAATTTTTCAGGTCGACTCGTTTACATCAGATGTGTTCAAAGGCAATCCTGCAGGTGTGTGTATCACAGAATCAAGCCTTGATGAGGAAATGATGTTGGCCATAGCGGCAGAGATGTCACTATCTGAAACCGCGTTTCTGTCATTAAATACAATGCAACTTCGTTGGTTTACACCTGAAACGGAAGTCGCTTTGTGTGGACATGGCACATTGGCCACGGCGCACGTACTGAGAGAGCAAGGGTTATATAGTACAGGTGATACCATTGAGTTTGGCACGCTATCCGGCGTTTTAACTGCACAACTTGATCATGACGACATTCATTTGGTGTTTCCTGCCCCTCTTTTAGATATGCGAGCAAGTATTAACACAGATTTGCTTCACGGCTTAGGGCTCGATGTGGCTGATGTAATTGCTTATGGTCAGTTTGATAATAAGCAGTTGATCGTCATCAATGATGAGTCTTTGATAGAGCAACTCGAACCTGATTTTAGTGCGTTACTTAAACAAAAAGGTCGTGGAGTTGTTATCACTGCTCAATCAAGCACTGACGCTGATTTTGTCTCTCGCTATTTTGCCCCTTGGGTGGGTGTTGATGAGGATCCAGTGACAGGTTCTGCTCATTGCGCTTTATGTGTTTACTGGGCTAAAGAGCTCGGTAAAGCGCAATTAAAAGGCTTTCAAGCATCCAAGAGAAGTGGAGTTGTTTATACAGAATTATTGAATCCGGAATGCGTTAAGCTTTCTGGAAGTGCGGTAACAATGTTGCGAGGAGATATGAGAATTGCGTAGTCGTCCTTTTTGGTTCTCGTTTTTCTGATTACAGGTTTATCCAGTTCTCACTAGTGACAAAGCTAGAAGGCTGTCTATTCACGTGGTTGATTTTGTTTGTAAAAACACCCCTGCCATGGTGGTGTATAACGATTGGAGAGTTATATGAAAACTATCGGTCTTCTAGGCGGCATGAGTTGGGAGTCGACGCTTAGTTATTACAAATTGATCAACGAAGGAGTCAAAGAGGCGTTAGGCGGCCTAAATTCCGCAAAAATTTGTATGTATAGCGTGAATTTTTCAGAGATAGAGAAACTTCAACACCAAGGTAAATGGGAAGAAACGGCAAGTATTCTATCTGATACTGCATCTTCAATAGAAAAAGGGGGCGCTGATTTTATTCTTATTTGTACGAACACAATGCACAAAGTTGCTCCTCAAATTGAAGCCAGCATTAATATCCCCATACTACATATCGCAGACGCGACTGCTGAGTTACTTCGTGAGAAAGGGGTTCAAAAGGTCGGACTCCTTGGTACTCAATTCACAATGGAGCAAGACTTTTACAAAGGACGGCTTTCCGACCTCTATGGGCTGGATGTCATAACTCCTGCTCAAGATGATCGCTCTATAGTGCATAACATTATTTATAAAGAGTTATGCCAAGGTGAAATCAAAGAGGAATCGAGAACGATATACCTGCAAATCATTGAAAAACTAAAAGAGCAGGGAGCTGAAGCTGTGATTCTCGGGTGCACTGAAATTGCCTTACTTGTAAACCAAAGTCACACCGATGTTACGCTACTTGATACCACTTCTATCCATGCTCAAGCAGCAGTCCGTTTGGCGATAGAAGGTTAATGAGTTAGATTTGAGTCCATGTAAATAAACAAAAGAGAAAACCAATCCCTCGGTTTTCTCTGTTTTTATTATCCCGTTATAAGCGCGAGAATTTGAGTGTTCTGTATCCACCAATCAAGTTACGAGCTTTGTAACCATTGTTGACCAGTTGACGGTATGCCACGTTACCGCGTAAGCCTACTTGACAGTAAATCACAATCTCTTTGTCTTTTGGTAGTTCACCCATACGATGGCGCAGTTGATCAACCGGAATGTTGATTGCCCCTTCAAGATAACCAACAGACTCCAATTCACCCGGGTTACGGACGTCGAGGAGAATTTGATCTTCAGTCAGGTTGTCGATTTCATCGTAATGAATCGCCGCTGCGTCACCTTTGATGATGTTATTTGCCACAAACGCCGCTTGGTTGATCACATCTTTTGCACTGCCGTAAGGTGGCGCGTAAGTCAGTTCAAGATGCTGTAGTTGTTCAACCGTCATGCCAGCACGTTGTGCAACAGCCATAACGTCAATACGTTTGTCGATACCGTCTTTACCAACTGCTTGAGCACCTAAAATCTTGCCTGATTTTGGATCGAACAACATTTTGAACGACACCACTTCTGCACCAGGGTAGTAGCTCGCGTGGCTTGCGGTATGCACGTACACTTTATCGTATTCAACGCCAGCGCGTTTCAATTGTTTCTCATTTTTACCTGTTGAAGCCACAGCAAGGTCGAAGATCTTACAAATCGCAGTACCTTGTGTACCTTGGTAAGTTTCTTTGCGACCAAGCATATTGTCCGCTGCCATACGGCCTTGACGGTTTGCCGGGCCTGCAAGTGGCACTAGAGTTTGCTCGCCAGTCACGAAGTCTTTCTCTTCTATCGCGTCGCCGACAGCGTAGATCGAAGGATCGCTGGTTTGCATGTATTCGTTCGTGTAAATACCGCCTAGCGCACCAATTTGAAGGCCAGCTTCTTGCGCCAGTTTTGTCTCAGGACGTACACCGATTGCCATGATCAGAATATCGGTAGTGAGTTTTTCACCGTTGTTCAGTGTTAACTCCAATTCACCTTCTAGGTGTTGGTGTTTCTCACTCTCACCAGAGTCGAAACTTGCAACGTGCTCGTTAGGTACGAATTTCACAGATTCAAGCGCGACGCCAAGTTTTAGGTCGATACCTTTGTCACGAATTTCTGCATGAGCAAAGCCTGCCATTTCACGGTCTACTGGCGTCATGACTTGGTCTGCCATTTCGATCAGAGAGGTTTTAATGCCAAGTTGGTGGAAGGCTTCCATCATTTCTATACCGATGAAACCGCCGCCAACAACCGTCGCATGTTCTGGCTTGTTCATTTGGATCGTTTCGATGATGCGATCCATATCTGGAATGTTACGTAGCGAGTGGGTGAGCGGGTTATCGAGGCCTGGGATTGGTGGAACAATAGGACCAGCACCTGGGCTAAGCAGTAGGAAGTCGTATGATTCTACGTATTCAGACTCATCCAACAGGTTTTTGATGGTAACGGTTTTGTCCTGTCGGTTAATAGAAACTACTTCATTCATCACGCGAACATCAACGTTAAAGCGTGCTAAAAAGCTTTCTGGCGTTTGCAGTAGTAACTTACTGCGTTCTTGGATATCGCCGCCGATGTGATAAGGCAAGCCACAGTTGGCAAATGAAACAAACGGGCCACGTTCAAACATGATGATTTCGGCATCTTCGCTTAGACGACGAGCACGCGCCGCCGCAGATGCACCACCTGCAACACCACCGACGATTAAGATCTTAGTCATTTTTAACTCCAAGTTTTAGGGCGAGCTGACCTTTCACGAATAGCCTGTGTGAAAGGTCACTACGCTCTAGATTATCTAAAACCAAATTTCTTTAAAAAATAAGCAGCAGGGCAGATTCCCGTGTAAGCACTTTGAATAAGATTAACGCCGATAAACACGGTGAACCAAATGAAGTTACTGTGAACGAACACGGTTAGTATGACCGAGACCAATACCATCGTGCCTGCAAAAACTCGTACTGCATTTTCTAACGTCATAACTCTTCTCCTTCGTACTCTCAAACTGAGAACGCCATCCTTTGATGTTCATTACTATAATTAACTAAATTAGAAATGTCTAATGTTAATTTATCTAAATTCGCAATTACTAATTTAGTGTTGACTAAAGATATTGTTTTAGTAATATCTAATTTAGTTTTTAATGTAGAGGTGAGTCATGAGCTATACAGATATGGATGTAGCAGCAATGAAAGGCAATGCAAATGAAGCTGCTGATCTCCTAAAAGTAATGGCACATCCGGAAAGGCTAATGGTGTTGTGCCAACTGACCCAAGGTGAAGTTGGTGTTGGGGAACTGCAAAAGAACTCGTTCCTTAGCCAATCCGCCTTTTCACAGCACTTGACGGTGCTTCGCAAACACAAATTGATCAAGGCTCGTAAGGCATCACAGCAAGTGTTTTATTCGTTATCAGAACCGAGAGTTGAGTCATTAATCAAGGCGCTTCATAGCGTTTTCTGTAACTAATTCGTAGCTAAGATTTTAGAGGTAAATAATGTTAAACGTTATTCCATGGGAATCGTTGTTTGGTGGCATTTTGTTAGGGATCTCCGCCACTATATTGTTGTTGGTTAACGGGAAAATTGCCGGAATCAGTGGAATTATGAATGGCATTATGTCACCGAAAAAAGGCGATTATTCGTGGCGATTGCTTTTTGCGGTTGGAATGATAGCTGGTGGCTTGATTAGCGTTCTGATGTTGGGCGTTGCGGTTCCTAGTACCGCGAACCTTTCTTTAGGGATGGTGATTGCCGCTGGTTTATTGGTAGGAATCGGAACCAGACTGGGTAACGGATGTACTAGTGGGCACGGCATTTGTGGCATGGGCCGTTTGTCTAAGCGCTCTATTGTGGCGACCTGTGTATTTATGGCTGTCGCTGGCCTAACGGTATTCGTTCGACTTCACCTAGTTTAAGAGAGATTCCATGAACAAGACTATTTTTCGTTTTTCTGCTCTTTTGAGCGGTGTGTTATTCGGTATGGGCATGGCGGTGTCTGGTATGATCGACCCAGCTAAAGTCATTGGATTTTTAGATATTTCTGGCAGTTGGGATCCAAGTTTGGCTTTTGTGATGGGCGGCGCACTCGCGGTATTCATGCCAAGCTATTTTTTAATCATCAAGCCGAGAAAACAATCAGTTAGCGGTGAAGCGTTTTGCACACCAACCAATAAGAACATCGACGGACGTTTGTTATCTGGTGCGGCGATCTTTGGTTTAGGTTGGGGTTTGGCAGGTATTTGTCCTGGCCCTGCGGTTGCGAGTCTGGCATTAGGCAACGTGAGCATTGTAGTGTTCTTCCTTGCGATGTTAGTTGGATCTCTGTTCGCGAAAGCGATCATTACTAACCGTAACGCGAAGAAGATGAAAACCGCGAACGCGTAAACAATCAATCTGATATGGAGGGGAAAGGATGCCCGACAAACTAAAGCGAAGTTTTGTTCAGTCTGTGATGAACAGCTTTTTCCCTCCGATCATGATCATACTCGCGCTTGTGGTCGGTGCCGCGGCCTTGTGGTTGACCCCGAAAGAGGAAGACCCGCAAATCGTTGTGCCAATGGCAGATGTATTGGTTTCGGCTCCCGGACTAAGCGCTTCTCAAGTCGAAAATCAAATCACTGAACCATTAGAAAAGCTTGTTAGCCAAATTGACGGTGTGGAATACGTTTATTCTTCGTCAATGGAAGGTGCTGCGCAAGTCATCGTCCGTTTCTATGTCGGCGAAAACCGCGAAGATGCTCTGGTTAAGCTTTACAACAAACTCTATTCCAACCAAGACAAAGTTCCTCCTTCTGTCACTAACTGGCTTGTAAAGCCTGTTGAGATCGATGATGTACCCATTGTTGTTGCCGCAATTTATTCCACCGATCCAGACATTCTCGATCGCCATCAGTTGAGACGTATTGCAGACCAAGCCACGTTAGGCATTAAATCATTGGATGCCACCAACAAGGTGGAAGTGATTGGCGGTGAGCCGAGAAAAATCCAGATAGAGCTTGATTCCGTTGCAATGGCAAACTTCAAAGTAACCATCGATGACCTCGAACAGGCCATTCAGCTCAGTAATAGCAAAACCCAAGGCAAGAACGTTCGCGTAAACGGGCAAAATTACACATTGGAGTCGGGACGGTTTCTGACTAACGCCGAAGAGGTTGGCGATCTTGTTATCGCGGTGCTCAATGGCAAACCCGTTTATTTGAAAGATGTCGCGCGTATTTACGACGGTGAAGGTGAGGCAACATCCGATACTTGGTATCGCGATAAAAACCACGATGAAGCATACCCAGCGGTGTTCATTTCTGTCGCTAAACAAAAAGGCTCGAACGCGGTTAACGTCGCTCAGTCTGTTCGGGATAAACTGGCGGAGCTTCAATCCGAGCAGTTTCCTCCACAAGTTCGAGTTGCAGTCATTCGTGACTATGGCGAAACGGCGAATGCGAAAGTAAACAACTTGGTATCAAGCCTTGGCATCTCTATTCTAACGGTCGTGGTGTTTGTCGGTTTGTTCTTGAACTGGCGAAGCGCATTGGTGGTTGGTATCGCGATTCCGATTAGCTATGGTGCCGCGCTCGGGATGGACTTGGCATTTGGCTATTCCATCAACCGAGTCACGCTCTTTGCATTGATTTTGGCGCTAGGTTTGATCGTGGACGATCCGATCGCGAGTATCGACAACATTGAACGCTACCTCAAACGAAAAAATCTAACACGAACCAATGCGATTGTTCTCGCCATGGCAGAAATTCGTAGCGCCTTGTTAATGTCGACGGTCGCAATCGTGATCGTGTTTACGCCGATGTTTTTTATCTCTGGGATGATGGGGCCTTACATGGCGCCACTGGCGTTCAACGTTCCGATCAGCGTTATCTTTAGTACCGTTGTCGCGTTTATGATCACGCCTTGGCTTGCCAAGAAGCTACTCAAAGGTGCTGAGGAAAACGGCCACTATGACATCCAATCTTCGCCGATGTATCGTTTGTATCGTGGTGTGTTGATTCCGCTACTTGAAAGTCGCAAGAAAGCGTGGCTTTTCCTTGGTTTGGTTGCCTTGTTGTTCGTCTTGGCAGCATTGTTGCCAGCACTTCGCTTAGTTCCACTCAAGTTGCTGCCTTATGACAATAAAAATGAGTTCCAATTGGTATTAAACATGCCAGAGTCTTCAAGCTTTGTGGATACCTCCAACGCGCTGTCGAGCTTTACGGACTATTTAATGACGGTGCCGGAAGTGACAAGTGTGTCGGGCTTTGCAGGCACCGCTTCCCCAATGGACTTCAACGGCATGGTGCGCCACTACTTTATGCGTAGCGAACCATACCAAGGCGAGCTTCGAGTCGTTCTTGCAGAGAAGAATCGCCGCGCAATGCAATCACACGAACTGGTGACACGACTCAGGGCGGATTTAGAGCAGATTGCAGATAAGTTTGACGCTGACGTGCAGCTAGTCGAAGTGCCGCCAGGCCCGCCTGTTATCGCCACCATTACGGCAGAAGTTTACGGTGATGAAGCGACATCTTATGAAGATCTGATGATCCAAGCAGAGAAAGTCGCGGATAGGCTTCGCAAAGAACAGTTGGTTTCTGAGGTGGATACCAGCATCCAAGGTGATTTAGAAACGTGGCAATTCATCGTTGTTCAAGAAAAAGCGGCGCTGTCCGGTGTTTCTGTTGCTGATATCAATAACACGCTTATTACCGCCGCGAACGCCAAAGTGCTCGGTTATATCGCCGATCCAAGAGAAGTGGATCCACTACCTATCGAAGTGCAGCTCCGACGCGAAGACAGAGATAACCTGAATCAACTAGAGCAGCTTTATGTGCGAGGCCGTCCGGGGATTGCAAAAGTAGAATCCAATGGGGCGGTTGTGGATGCTCCTCAGCCTATCGTGCAGTTGTCTGAAGTCGGTCATTTTGTGAAACGCGCAGCGGACAAACCGATTTTCCATAAAAACCTCAAGCCTGTTGTGTATGTCTACGCCGAGGTAGTTGGGCGTGTTCCGGGTGAAGTGATTGCCGATGTGATGGCTGACCAAGATACAACTCACGCGGAAGATGTGCATCGTCACTGGCAAGATCGCACGTACTTGAGCAATGGCGCTGGTGTCACTTGGAGCGTGCCAGACAACATCGAAGTGGTTTGGAGTGGTGAGGGGGAATGGAAAATCACAGTGGACGTATTCCGCGATTTAGGCATTGCTTATGGCGCTGCGCTGCTTGGCGTATTTGTGGTGATGTTGATTCAAACTGGTTTACCTGCGGTATCGGGCATCATCATGCTGGCGATACCCCTGACCGTGATTGGGATTATGCCGGGGTTCTGGATTTTGAATGTGTTAAGCAGTGACATCGGTAATTACCCGAACCCGGCGCTGTTCACGGCGACCGCGATGATCGGCATGATTGCGCTAGCAGGGATTGTGGTGCGTAACTCGCTCGTTTTGATTGAATTTGTTCAGCAATCGCTGGCTGAAGGTCGTAGTTTACATGATGCGTTGATTGAATCTGGTGTTGTTCGTATGCGGCCAATATTGCTGACCGCGGGTACAACGTTACTGGGTAACGTCGTGATTACGCTAGACCCAATTTTTAACGGTTTGGCTTGGGCAATCATATTCGGTATTACCGCCTCGACCATCTTTACGCTGCTTGTGGTTCCGGTGGTTTATAACCTTGCATACCAAAACACCAAAGGACATGGATTACCTCAGATGGAGGAAGAGCAATGAAATTAGATACCAAATGGTTAGGCGTGATTCTGTTTGCCATACTCGCGCTTCTTTTTCTCTATATGGCTGGTTTTTTTACAGAAAAGTTGCCGACAGAACATGACGCGAAAACCAACCAGATTGATGTAAATAATGCAGAGACACATCAACTGATGTTAACCAGCGAATCGGTTGTTCGAGAGTTTCCGGGCGTCGTCGTTGCAGAGCAGCACGCCGATATCGCGGCACGGTTAACGGCATCGGTGAAGGAGGTATTGGTGAAGGTTGGCGATAGAGTGAAGCAAGGAGACGTGTTGGCGCGGCTAGAAAGCGATGATCTCGATGCGCGAGTTCGTCAAAGTGAGCAGGCTTTATCCTCTGCACAAGCGCAGCTCAATACGGCGAGAAAGGAGTTTTCTCGTGTCAGAGCGCTTTTAAACAAAAAACTGATCCCTCAATCGCAATTTGACCAAGCGGAAAGTGCGTTGCAAACCGCGCAAGCCAACTTCAATAAAGCTCAGGCGGCGGTCTCTGAGGCAGAAACGACCTTTGGCTACAGCATTATTACTGCGCCGTTTGATGGCTTGATCACGCAAAAGCCCATCAACAAAGGTGATACTGCGACGCCGGGGGCTTTGCTTTTATCAATGTACAATCCAAACTCGTTGGAAATAGAAGTGAACTTTGCTGAGTCTGTCATGCCTTATGTGACTTACGATAAAGAAGTGGACGTTGTTTTTCCGTCTTACAACCTCAACGCGCAAGCGGCTGTAAAAGAAGTGACGCCGTCGGCAGATGCCAACTCGCGCAGTTATACCGTAAAGCTTCAATTTGAGCCGCTAACGGCTATCTATCCAGGTACATACGCCAAAGTCGCGTTGACCTTGACCGACGATGTTGTACTTCGCGTGCCAAAAGAGGCGGTTTACCAAGTTGGTCAATTGGACTACGTAAAAGTGGTGCAAGACAGCGGTGAGGTAGAAACTCGACTTATCCAGCTTGGAGAGTTGGGGAGAGTGCGAACGGGGTTGAAGCAGGGTGACGTCGTACTGCTGAATCCAAGATCGCTTTGATAGAACGGTTTCTCTCGTCTAATCAAACGTCTATCTAACAAACAACATAAAATAGCCCAGCATGATGCTGGGCTATTTTGTTCGTTCAGTTAAGCGTTACCGTCGCGTTTACAGGGCAATGGTCACTCAGTTTGTAATCCAAAACATCTTGTGAACTGAACAGCGTTTGATGTGCGTTTTTCGCTTTTATTTGCGGGCTAACAATAATGTGATCAATCAAAGAGCGGAATTGGTGTGTTTTTCTTGGGTTCTTATTTGAGCGAACCTTGCAATCCGCTTTGGTATCTCGCGTTACCAATTGTGCATCGTTACCGAGCGTCATGATCGCCCACAGCCAATCACGTTGATAAGACAAGTTGTGATTGAAATCGCCCATTACGGCGTACTGCTGCTTTTTCTTTTCTCTCTCGCTCATCCATTTCGAAAGTGCTTCTCCTTGTTGGCTCAGTGTTTGGCAATTGCGGTTGTTTTTGTATGCTCCGCTGCATCCTGCTTTTAAATGCACAGAGAGCAGGTGAAGCTCGTCCTTTTGGTTTGGGTTAACGACGATGTAGCTGGCAAAGCGCAACTTGCTATTACCACGCGTGATTGAGAAGTCTGCTGGGTCAGACACTTCAATGTCTTTACGCACAGCAAAACCGGTGTACTGGTTGGTATCAGAAAACTGAAGGTGCTTATTGTTTGATTGAGCTCGATCAGAGAGGTAAATCGCGTAGCCATCGCCTACGGCTTTTTGAACGGCGGCTTTGGAGTCGACCTCTTGAAAGGCGATGATGTCGGCTTGAGTTTTATCCACATATTGATTGAGTTTGACGAAATCGTCACTGGTTCTCGAAACCTTACCTCCATTTATAGATAGCCATTCTATATTCCAACTGGTTAAGTTGATGGAGTTTTGAGCAAGTGACGTTGAACTAAAAATTAATAAGGCAGTAACAAATAGTGATCGCATATTGGCTTGTTTCACTCCTGGATTTTAGCGTATTCCTTTCCAACCTTTATCCTATAAGCGCTCTAAAAAAAGCAAGTAGATTTCGTACCAATTTTGCAATTTTCATGGTTTTCTTCTCAACTGAGATCAGTACCAATAAGATCGATTTGTTCTTGTCCGCTAGCCGATCTTTATTGATCAAAATCAATGTTTTCAAGTGGTGCTTTTCGTTAAATACGCCACAATATATTGTGTTAGCAGAATAAAAAATAACCCCATATAGTGTGTTTGTGGATAACTCTGTGAGTATGCTGGGGTAAGGAGAAGAAAGTGAAACCAATCGTAATCAAGCGTGACGGCTCAAGAGCTCCGTTCAACAGGGATCGTATCCAAGCAGCAGTTGAAGCGGCAGCGGAAAACAAAGATAAAGATGTCGCCATTTATGCTCTTAATGTCGCTCTTGCTGTCGAGTTACAGCTAAAAGATCACGATGAAGTTCACATCCATGAGATTCAAGACTTAGTCGAGAATGAACTCATGCAAGGTCCTTACAAAGCCCTAGCACGTTCTTATATTGAATACCGCCATGACCGCGACATCGCGCGTGAAAAGCAAAGTGCACTAACTCGTGAAATCGAGGGTTTGATTGAAGAAAGTAACCTTGATTTGATTAACGAAAACGCGAACAAAGACGGCAAAGTTATCCCAACTCAGCGTGACTTGTTGGCTGGTATCGTGGCGAAGCACTACGCGAAAACGCACATCCTGCCTCGTGATGTGGTTCAAGCACACGAAGTGGGTGACATTCACTACCACGATCTGGATTACGCGCCATTCTTCCCGATGTTTAACTGTATGCTTATCGATTTGAAAGGCATGCTAACGCACGGCTTCAAAATGGGTAATGCAGAAATCGACACGCCTAAATCGATTTCAACTGCAACCGCAGTGACGGCGCAAATTATTGCTCAAGTAGCTAGCCATATTTATGGCGGTACGACAATCAACCGTATCGACGAAGTGCTTGCTCCGTACGTTATGACAAGCTACGAGAAACATCTAGAGATCGCGAAAGAGTGGAACATTGCCGAGCCAGAAGAGTTCGCTAAAGCGCGCACCGAGAAAGAGTGTTACGACGCATTCCAATCGCTAGAGTACGAAGTAAACACACTGCACACGGCAAATGGTCAAACGCCATTCGTAACGTTTGGTTTTGGTCTTGGTACAAGCTGGGCGTCTCGTCTTATTCAGCAATCGATTTTGAAAAACCGTATCGCTGGTCTTGGCAAAAACCGTAAAACCGCCGTATTCCCTAAATTGGTGTTCGGTATTAAAGACGGTCTAAACCACAAGGAAGAAGATCCAAACTACGACATTAAGAAGCTTGCACTTGAGTGTGCTTCAAAACGTATGTACCCAGACATTCTTAACTACGACAAAGTAGTGGAAGTAACGGGTTCATTCAAAACACCGATGGGTTGTCGTAGCTTCCTAGGTACTTACGAAGAGAATGGCGAACTTATCCATGAAGGTCGTAACAACCTTGGTGTAGTTAGCTTGAACTTGCCACGTATCGCGCTTCGCGCAAAAGGCAGCGAAGCGAAGTTCTATGAACTGCTTGATGATCGTCTACGTCTTGCTCGTAAAGCACTAGAAACACGTATTTCTCGTCTAGAGAACGTAAAAGCGCGCGTTGCACCAATTCTATATATGGAAGGTGCATGTGGTGTGCGCTTGAAAGCGGACGATTCGATTGCAGAAATCTTCAAAAACGGCCGTGCATCAATTTCTCTAGGTTACATTGGCGTGCATGAAACTATCAACGCGTTGTTTGGTACTGAGGCGCACGTTTACGATGATGCCGTATTGCGTGAAAAAGCGGTCGCGATCATCAAACATCTAAAAGATGCGGTGAACCAATGGGCAGACGAAACTGGCTATGGCTTTAGCTTGTACGCAACACCAAGTGAAAACCTATGTAGTCGTTTCTGCCGCATCGACACCAAAGAGTTTGGTTTGATTGAAGGCGTAACAGACAAAGGTTACTACACCAACAGCTTCCACTTGGATGTTGAGAAGAAAGTTAACCCTTACGACAAGATCGACTTCGAGATGCCTTACCCAGAAATCTCAAGCGGTGGCTTCATCTGTTACGGTGAATTCCCGAACATGCAACGTAACGTAGAAGCGCTAGAAAACGTGTGGGACTACAGTTACACCCGCGTTCCTTACTACGGAACCAACACTCCGATTGATGAGTGTTACGAATGTGGTTACACCGGCGAGTTTGAATGTACAAGCAAAGGCTTTACTTGCCCGAGTTGTGGCAACCACGATTCAACCAAAGTATCGGTGACACGTCGCGTATGTGGCTACTTGGGCAGCCCAGACGCACGTCCGTTTAACTTCGGCAAACAAGAAGAAGTTAAACGTCGAGTGAAACACCTATAAGGTTAATTACCACTCGATTCAACACTTTGAAAATCAACCTGCTTTAGGTTGATTTTCTTTTTCGCGATAACAAAGAGACGCATTATGAACTACCACCAATATTATCCAATTGACGTTGTTAACGGACCGGGTACGCGCTGCACATTGTTTGTGTCGGGGTGCGTACATCAGTGTCGTGGCTGTTATAACCAGTCGACGCAACGATTGGATTCGGGAGTGTTGTTCACGCAAGAAGCGGAAGACAAAATCATCAATGACTTGAATGACACGCGCATTAAACGTCGCGGTTTGTCGTTGTCGGGCGGAGATCCGCTTCATCCTGCTAATGTGCCTCATATTTTAAAGATCGTGAAAAGGGTGAGAGAAGAGTGTCCCGGTAAAGACATCTGGGTTTGGACAGGCTACACGCTGGCTGAACTGGATGACGCGCAAAGAGAAGTGGTGCAATACATCGACGTTTTGATTGATGGTAAGTTTGAACAAGACAAGAAAGATCTCAATCTCGAATGGCGTGGCAGTTCAAACCAAATCATTCATCGCTTTACGGATATTTAATCAAGCATTCTCCAAACATAAAAAGGGCTCACACGTGCATAACGTGTGAGCCCTTTTGGTGTGAGTTCGTCAGTGTATTTTCAGTTACGCTGTCACTGTTTGGTCATCTTCGACCATATTGTTTATCCAACGTTTAGATTGGATACGATAAGTCGTCAGTACGCCTTTCACAAATTCTTCAGCTAGCAAAGACATCAAGACAAAATGCAAAGGCAACCGAGTACCATACCAGTGTAATAGGTAAGGGGAATACCAATAGCCCACTGACCGAACGTATCAATAAAAATGCTGTAGCGAATATCTGCGCCACTCTTTAGTACGCCGCCAATCCCTACCATGTTAAACACTCTCAAAATCATACCCAGCGCCATGACTAAGCATACGTTAAGTGCCATTTCTGCATCGGTTAATGGGCTTAGTACCAATAGATGATGAATCAAAGGCGAGCTCAACCACACTAGGAAAAACAGTAAGGTGGCTAAGATTGCGCTGGTTAACACATACCACCATGCCGTTTTCTCGACCCGGTCATAATGTTTTGCGCCAATATCATTACCAAGAAGAACGGATGCTGCGACCGCAAATCCCATAAAGGTTGAAATCAGTACACCTTCAATTGGTGATAAGAATGAGATGATCGCAAGTTCTGAAACGCCCAATTGACCATAGATGATGCTGTAAACGATCAGTCCACCAGTCCAGAGCGCATCGTGGACCAGCATGGGTAGAGAAACCTTAAAGTATTTTTGACGATACTGCTTTAAACGGCCTTGCGCCCAATCGAACTTGGTCGGAATAAGGTATGCGTAGCGTTTACAGAAAAAGTAAATCAACACTGCCGTTTGGAAAAATCGAGAAACAAAGCTGCCAACGGCTGCACCAAATACGCCCCATTGAGGGAAGCCGAATAAACCGAAAATCAAAACATAATTAAGCACGACGTTCACGACAATCGCGGAGATACTAACGTTGGTTGCCAGTTTGGTTTGGCCTACGGAGCGCAATACCGCTTCAATAGGTACCACTATCGCCGTTGCAATGAGACTAAAGCCCGTAACCACAAGATAATCACGTGCATAAGTGACGTATTCGGGATCGTCTGACATGAAAGAGACGATCTCTTTATCAAAAATCGCATAAAGAACAATAAACGGCAGCGTCACTAAAATGGAAATAAACCAAGATTGCGCCAACGTTCTGCGGATTCCTGCGAGATTCCCTGAACCGTAATATTGAGAAGCCAGCACTGTTACTGCACCGCAAAGACCGAAAATGACTGCAAGGTTAAAGAAAAAAATGCGATTTCCGACTCCAACGGCTGCAGTGGCGGATTCGCCGAGTTGGCTCACCATGAAAATATCCACGACGCCGAGTAACGCAAAAAGCATGGATTGAAGTGAAACAGGAAGGCCAATCGCAATCAGCTTTTGCCAAAATGCTTTATCGATGTATTCGCGTGTTAAGAGCATCGCATTTCTCCTTAAAGATTAATGCGAGTAGTTTATCCCTATGATTTGGCGGTGTATTTTTCAAAGGCATCCAAAACCTTTGTAAAACTCTCCACTAGTGTATATGTGAGCCAATAAATCATGGAAGATAAACAAGAACGCTACGCGATTTCAGAAAAAACCTATCAAGAGTTTATTGATCACAGTCGAGTACTGGCATTGGAGGAGAGAGGCATTGTGCAGTGCGGAATTGCAACCTGTCGTGACTTCTTCTCTGTTTATCGTAAAAACCAAAAAAAACACATGCTGCTTTACACCGTGCGCGGTAAAGGTTGGTTAGAAAGTGGGGCGTGTCGATATGATTTGGAGCCTGGCTCGTTGATCACGGTGCCTGCAGGTGTTGAAAACGGTTTTGGTATGGAAGAGGAACCCTGGCAGATCGCATGGCTTTTTCTTGCTCCTGATAGAGCATGGCCAATGATAGAGAGTAATATTAGTTACCAGCTCACATCTGCACCTGAGGTGATGTATGCGTGTATCCAAACGTTGTTACGCAGTATTAATCTTCCTATTGATTATGGTGGTGCGGTTGGTGCACATAGCGTGGCTCAGTTAGAGCTGATGTTAAACATGCCGCCCTCAGAGTCGATATCACGCAGCCAATTGAGGCTTCGGCGCGTATTCGATCTTGTCCAGCGTCAGCTGCATAAGGATTGGAGTGTCGAGCAAGTGGCAGCTTTATATCCATGTTCGGAGCCACATTTGCACCGTCTGACTCAAAAGCAGTTTGGTCGAAGCCCGATGGCACATTTAACACGTATGCGCATGGAATACGCTGCTAGGCTACTTCGTTCAACAGAATGGCCGATTCAACATATTGGAGAGATAGTCGGATATCCAACTAGTGCCAACTTTAGTACACGTTTTAAAGCGTGGTCGAGCATGACGCCAAGAGAATTTAGGAAAAACGGAAGAGTGGATTGGTATATTGAGGAGTGAATCGTTCTTTTTATAACCGATAGAGCGCACAAAACTTATCGTAACCCAGAATTTTGTTCTCTAATTGATGAAATAAGTGAAAAATCATTTCGCCATTTTTTGCGATGGTGTTAACGTGAGGTTCGGTACTTGAATTTCAAAGGGTTATGACTTTCATGTTTTCTAATCTCCCAACTCCCGTATTAGATCCTATTTTATCTCTATCCGTTGCATACCGTAACGATGACCGTCCAAACAAGGTTGACCTTGGTATTGGCGTCTATAAGAACAGCGCAGGCGAAACGCCGATCATGAAAGCCATTCAAATGGCGCAGGATGTCGTTGTTGAAACTCAAAAAACCAAATCTTATGTTGGTCTTGCGGGTTGCGAAGAATTTAATAAAAGCATGATCGATTTGCTACTGACGGGAACGTCAGCAATAGATCGTGTTGCTGCCATTCAAACGCCAGGTGCAAGTGGTGCGCTGCGTATGTTAGGTGACCTGATGAAGGTCGCACAGCCAGATACGACGGTTTGGATTTCAAACCCTAGCTACGTAAACCATAAACCAGTGATGGAAGCGGCAGGTCTTAAAGTTAAGTTCTACCATTACTTTTCTCCAGAAACGAAACAAGTAGACACAGCAAAAATGATGGATGATCTTGCGAAAGCAGGGCCTTCTGATGTTGTATTGCTGCATGGTTGTTGTCACAACCCAACAGGCGCAGATATCGATTTTTCTGCTTGGCAAGCCATTACGGAATTGTCACAGAAGAACGGTTTCACACCATTTGTTGATATTGCCTACCAAGGCTTTGGTGATGGCCTAGAGGAAGACGCAAAAGGGCTTCGCTTCATGGCAGATAACGTTGAAGAGATGTTAATTACGACATCATGTTCGAAGAACTTTGGCCTATATCGCGAGCGCACAGGTGCGGCGATTGTCGTTGGTAAGAACATGCAAGACGTGGCCAACGCAAAAGGCAAGTTACTTACGTTAGCGCGTTCTACTTACACGATGCCACCCGATCATGGAGCGGCTTTGGTTAAGACGATTCTTCAAGATGACAACCTGACTTCCGTTTGGAAGCAAGAGTTGAGTGAAATGCAACATCGTTTGGTTAGTCTTCGTCAAAGTTTGTGTAACGAATTGAGAAACAACCATAATACCGATCAATTTGACTTCATTGAGGGTCACAAAGGCATGTTTACTGTGCTAGGCTTTAGTGAAAACCAAATGGCGCAACTGCGTGAAGATTATGGCATTTATGGTGTTGGCGATGGTCGAATTAACATCGCTGGACTTACCGAAACTCATATTCCATACGTAGCGGACGCAATTAAGAAAGTATCTCAAGCTTAATTGGAGTGTGGATGAAAAACTGGAAACTGATTCTGCCGCTTATGATGAGCGGCAGTTTAATTGCTTGTACGTCAACTCAAACGACGCCGGAACCTGCTGAGCCTGAGTCGCCGAAGGTCGAAGAACCTGTCAAAGTAGAGCCAGAAGTGAAACCAGAGGTTGATCCAACGCCTGAGGTTGAGCCTAAGCCTGAAGTAAAACCTGAGAAAAAGCCCGAGCCAAAACCGACAAAACCAGCCAAAGTGACAAAGACACCAGACGGCATGTTGATTCTTGGTTCTGAAGAGTGGGTTTACGTTCCTGAAATTGATCAAACCTTCAAAGCTAGGGTCGATACAGGGGCGACAACATCATCAATTAGCGCGACAGACATTGTTCCGTTTGAGCGTGATGGTAAAGATTGGGTTCAGTTTAAGATCGACTTGGGCGATAAAGAAACTAAAGAGTTTAAAGTACCTGTAGAGCGCTGGGCTAAAATCAAGCAGTCATCGTCAGAAGAGGTGGATAAACGAGCGGTAGTAAAAGCGTATATTACCGTCGGTGACCACAAAGAAAAGACTGAGTTTACGTTAGCTGAGCGTGGGCATATGAAGTTTCCAATTTTACTTGGTCGAAGCTTTTTTAGAGATATCGCCGTTGTGGATGTATCGAAAAAGTATGTCCAAGATAAACCTAAAAAATCCGGCAAAAATTAATGCCTTGTTACTAGTTCCGGCTAACAATCGGTACTTAACAAAAATGGCCTCCGAAACCGGAGGCCATTTTTATTGAATCACACACTTATTAATGCAACTGCTTAGTTACTTAATTAAAATGCAAAACGAGCAGACATCACAATTTGTTGGCCATAGACACCATTATTTTTGAAATCCGCGCCAAGTGATAGTTGCTGAGTAGAGTGGAATCTTGCGCCAAAATTATAAACGGTATTGGAATCGTCGTTATCCATTATTTGACCGATACGGGCATGTAGCTCAACATTTTGCATGAACCAAATACGAGTACCAATATTCACCTCAGTGCGCCACTCGTCACCCACTTTATCACTGCCGTTTTCTTTAATGTTGTGTACCAACATTTGGCCATAAATATCTGCAAATTGGCCTGCTGGGCCGTTAAAGCCAATACCACCAGCAATGTCCCAGTCTCCGCTAAACTCACTGTCTGCGCGAGCAATGAAGTGGGTGTTTTCTGTAAAGTAGGTATTGAACTCGCCACCAAATGTACCAGGGCTAGTGCCCATGCGAAATTCCATCGTGTTGTAGTTGAAATTATTTGCATGTGCGGAAAGTGGCAAAACAGCGCACAAACCAAAGGCTGCAACCTTTAGAGCTTTACCTAGCATGGTGTCTCCGGGCAAGATGATTAAAATGAACAAAAAAATGGTCTGCAAAAAGCAGACCAAGATTGATGAAGCTATCATTTTAAGTGCTTGCCGTCACCATTTAGCTGTAATGCTCACCACATCATGCTGATATCCAAAGCAATCGGGGGTGTTTTACATGATCACCAGTTGCTCGACTTCAATTTCTGGCTTATTTCCGCCTTCAAATTCGCCAAACAGACGGACTTTAGTCGTGTGATCAATCGGAGTATTTAGCTGAATATCGTCATCCAGTTCGACCATCACTTCACCGGAACCATCGCTAAAGACAAACTTATCCGCGCGAACTTGACGCAATAAGTTACCTTCAACGACCACATCTTTTTCAGTAAACATATTGGAGTCGTTTAGCAAGGCGTCCAATTTCTCCACAGTGACAGGACCGTTAAACTGCAAGTTTGATTGGTTTTGAGCGTTATCTTTCGCGAACGCGATAGAAGGAGCAATAGCTAAGGCGGCGATTGTTGCGATAATTGTATTCTTTTTCATGTTACATCCTCATCGGTTTGTTTTGATGGGTTCATTAAAACAGGGCTTGTTTGAACCAATGATGATTTCAACATTCATATTCTATTCATTTGCTTGAGTAAGTGGGGACGATGACGTTATGATTGTTCATCTTCCTCTATTCCTTACAAATGTTCATGAAATCAGCGATCCCATCTTTAATGGTTCAAGGCACCACTTCGGATGCCGGAAAAAGTGTCCTTGTGGCAGGTTTATGCCGTGTATTAGCAAGAAAAGGGATAAATGTTGCCCCATTTAAGCCACAAAACATGGCACTAAATAGTGCGGTAACCAAAGATGGCGGTGAAATAGGTCGAGCACAGGCCGTTCAGGCACAGGCGTGTAATATTGAGCCAACCGTACATATGAATCCGGTTTTGATTAAACCTAACAGTGATACAGGTGCTCAGATCATTTTGCAGGGTAAGGCGATTTCCAATATGGATGCGGCTGGCTTTCATGATTACAAGAAAGTGGCGATGGACACGGTGTTAGATTCCTTCTCTCGTCTGACTCAAGAATTTGATTCGATCATTATCGAGGGCGCGGGGAGTCCTGCTGAAATCAATTTACGAGAAGGCGATATTGCAAACATGGGTTTTGCTGAGGCCGCTGATGTACCAGTGATCATTGTTGCTGATATTGATCGTGGTGGAGTGTTTGCACATTTGTACGGAACACTTGCGTTACTTTCTGAATCTGAACAAGCGCGAGTAAAAGGATTTGTTATCAACCGTTTTCGAGGTGATATTCGTTTATTGCAATCGGGCCTCGATTGGCTAGAAGAAAAAACAGGTAAACCTGTACTTGGTGTACTTCCTTTTCTCCATGGTTTGAATTTAGAAGCAGAAGACGCGATCACTGCGCAGCAAGAGTTGCACTCTGAGGTAAAACTGAATGTTGTTGTGCCTGTTTTAACCCGGATTAGTAATCATACTGATTTTGATGTGCTGCGATTGAATCCAGACATCAATCTACGTTATGTAGGTAAAGGCGAAAAAATAGATAAAGCCGACCTGGTTATTTTGCCTGGGACCAAATCTGTGAGAGACGATCTGGAGTATCTAAGAAGCCAAGGGTGGGATAACGATATATTACGTCATATTCGTCTTGGTGGAAAAGTGATTGGTATCTGTGGCGGCTACCAGATGCTTGGAAACTTGATTGATGATCCAAACGGCGTCGAAGGCCAACCAGGTCAAAGCGAAGGACTTGGCTTGCTTGATATCACTACGACGCTAACTAACAGCAAACAGCTTACAAACACACAAGCACAGCTTTCTCTTAACGGCAAAACAGCCAATGTAAAGGGTTATGAAATCCACGTAGGACAGAGTGAAGTGCAGGGCGTTCAACCTCTTACATTGAGTACCGGTGAAGCAGAGGGGGCTAGCAGCAAGTGTGGCCAAATCATGGGAACCTACCTTCACGGGTTCTTTGATGAGGCAGATGTCTTAAGCCTGGTGTCAGAGTGGGTAAACGGCACTCAAATCAAACAACAAGACTTTGAAGAGTTAAAGGAGCAAGGAATTAATCGTATTGCAGATGCGATAGAACAACATATGAACCTTGATTTTTTGTTTAAATAGCACATTAACTGATTGAACTTTCTACCCAAATAACCAGTTCTTTCGCTTGCCTTGTATTGGAGTTTCTCTATGAAAGCATGGAAAACGCATGCTTGCCTCGCGGCAATATTAAGCATTTCATTTTCAGCTAACGCAGCTACGAACCTCAAAGTGTATGCGGCGTCTTCGATGACGAATGCGATCGACGAAATCGCACAAAACTTTGAAGAAAAGTATGACGTTTCTATCACTCCCGTTTATGGTGGTTCTTCTTCTATCGCTCGACAAATTATCAACGGCGCACCAGCGGATATATTTATTTCTGCGAATACAAAATGGATGGATTATTTGGTCGATAAAGACGTTATTTCTCGTGACAATGTCACAAGCTTGGTGCGCAATAGCTTAGTGTTGATTGCGCCTCAGTCTTCAGAATTAACCTCATTTAACTTCTCTGATGCAACAGCATGGGAAAAGGCATTGCATGGAAATCGCCTTGCGTTAGGCAATCCGACGTCAGTGCCTGCTGGTATGTACGCGAAAGAATCACTGACTACACTGGGTGTATGGAAAGAGATTCAAACTCAAATCGCACCAGCAAAGAATGTGCGCCTAGCTTTGGCGTTGGTTGAACGTGGAGAAGCACCTTTAGGCGTGGTCTACAAAACTGATGCGCAGTTAACCGACAAAGTCAAAATTGTTGGTGAATTCGCGAGTGATACGCATGCGGCCATTGTTTATCCGGCTGCGGTTGTGAATGATTCTACTGAGTCCGAGCAGTTCTTCCAGTACCTAAAATCGGACGAAGCCGCACGCGTTTTTGCTCAATATGGCTTTCAGCAATAAACCGGCTTTCAATCATAGGAACGAAGCGTGACAGAACTGGAATACCAAGCCTTAATGTTAAGCCTCAAAGTGGGCGCGTACGCAGTACTTTGGCTCATTCCTCTCGGCGTTTTTCTTGCTTGTCTACTTTCTCGAAAAACGTTCTTCGGTAAATCGATCCTCGATAGCTTAATTCATTTACCACTGGTATTGCCGCCAGTGGTTATCGGCTATTTGTTGTTGATTTCTCTTGGGCGGCAAGGGTTTCTTGGAAAGTGGCTCTATGAACATGTAGGGCTAGTCTTTAGCTTTAATTGGAAAGGAGCAGTAGTCGCTTGTATTGTCGTGGCCTTGCCTTTGATGGTTCGGTCTGTGCGGTTAAGTTTAGAGAACGTCGACCCAAAACTGGAACATGCCGCTTCAACGTTAGGCGCTTCTCCTTTAAAAGTTTTTCTCACCATTACGTTACCACTGACCATTCCCGGAATTATTACTGGGACGATGCTGTCTTTTGCTCGTAGTCTTGGTGAGTTCGGGGCGACGATCAGTTTCGTCTCTAACATTCCGGGAGAGACCCAAACGATTCCACTGGCAATGTACAACTTTATTGAAACGCCAGGTGCGGAAATGCAGGCGGCTCGCCTATGTATCATTTCTATCGCGCTAGCTTTGTCTACATTAATGATCTCTGAATGGCTAAATCGCAAAGCGGCAAGTCGATTGGGTGCGAAGTAATGACGATTAAAGTTCAATTTAAACAAATGCTTGGTGATACTGATTTCGACATTAAACTTGAGTTACCTTGTAACGGAATTAGCGCTTTGTTTGGGCGATCTGGTGCGGGAAAAACCACGTTAATTAATATCATCAGCGGATTAGTTGCACCAAAGCTGGGACATGTTGCGATTGGTGATCACGTTTTGTTTGATAGTGAAAAGGGGATCAACTTACCAACACACAAGCGCGGCATTGGTTACGTGTTTCAAGATTCACGTTTATTTCCTCACTATTCGGTTCAAGGCAATTTGTTGTATGGCGTTAAAGAAAAAGATGACGAGTACTTTGATGCAGTCACCGAACTCTTGTCTATCAAACCGTTACTAAAGCGCTTCCCGATCTCACTGTCTGGTGGTGAAAAGCAACGTGTTGCGATTGCGCGCGCATTACTATCAAAACCCAACTTGCTTTTGATGGATGAACCACTTGCGTCGCTTGATATGCCGAGAAAACGTGAGGTGATGCCATTTCTGGAGGAATTGTCGGATAAGGTTAATATTCCGATTATCTATGTCACGCATAGCCTGCAGGAGATCTTAAGACTCGCGCAACACCTCGCTATTATCGATCAAGGTAAAATTACGAGTTCAGGTAAGCTTGAAGAGGTGTGGGCTTCTCATGCGATGCGTCCATGGCAGTCTTTCTCGGATCAAAGCAGCTTATTTGAAGGCCGAATTGCTGAACATCATGAGCGTTATGCGCTGACTTGTGTCAGCCTTGCACCTAATGCATCACTATGGGTGCAAAAGATTGATGGTGAGCCAGAGACGCCAATTCGCTTACAAGTGCGTGCCAACGACGTTTCTATTACGCTAGAGCAACCTAAGGCGACTTCTATTCGAAATATCCTGCCTGCGACGGTCGATTCAATCGAGGTGTTTAACGCGGCTGATGATAAACAGAGTATTAATGTATCGCTAAAGCTAGATGAGGGATGTTATTTGTGGGCAACGATAACACCTTGGGCGCTTGATGATCTCGACTTAAAGGCAGGTGATAGTGTATTCGCACAAATTAAAGGTGTCAGTGTCACGCAAAAAGACGTGGCATTAGCGCCGCATTAATCGTTTAAAGCTACGCACGCTTAATGATCAAAAAAGGCCGCAAACGCGGCCTTTATTTTGTCGGAAAAACGTTATTTTGCGAACACTTCTTTGAATTCGCGTTTAAGAAGTGGGTCGCGACGTGCTTTCTTAAGTTGCTTAACCATGTCTTTCACGCAGTTGTGAAGCACATTATCAAGTAATTGAGCGCGGTATTCTTCTTTATCTTCATCTGTCATGTTTTCTGGCAGATTAAGAGTAGGGAATTCTTCCATCACGTTGATACCAGCAAATGCTTGGCCAACAGAAACTAGAGCATGAAATTGCTCGAAGTTATCTAGAATGTTCTGAGCACTTGCAGGCATTTCGTCCCAAGACTCACGCACTGCTTCTTCAGACACTTCATGGATAGAGGTAACCATTTCGAACATTTGCTCTGGAACTTCGTCAAACTCGATAACTTTACGTAGTTCAGGAGAAATGGTTGCTAGATCGATTTTTTTGCTTTCGCTGTTAGTTGCTTCTGACATGGTGTGTCTCTCATTACAAAAAGGCGGGAATATTAATACCAAATGCATCAAATAGCTATACCCATGTGTCCGCAAGATGACCAGAACACGTGAGTTTGTTGAACTAACGTTCGTTGGTCATGTTTTGGTAGGGCAATTTTCAGTGTAATCGTTATAGACAATTGATTCCGTGATATTTAAACAAAAATATAGCACTTAATTATGAGTCGAATGCAACAACTCTTTGAGTATGGTATATGTTTAATAAAGACAAAATAAGAAATGGAACGCGTTATGCAACCGACAGGGACATCAATGCGAATCCTCCTGGTTGACGATGTTCAGCTAGATAGGATGCAGTTGGCTATTCGTCTTAAGCAACTTGGACATATTGTAAAAGCGGTGGGTAGTGGGCTAGAAGCACTAAACACCTACGAGAGTTTTGATCCTGAACTGGTATTACTCGATATATCGATGCCAGATATGAACGGTTTTGAAGTCTCTCTTCATATCAGAGAAACCTTTCCCGACTGGATCCCAATAATTTTCCTGAGCAGTCACGAAGAGCCAGAAATGATTGCAAAAGCCATAGAGGCCGGCGGTGATGATTATTTAATTAAACCCGTAGATAAACTCGTACTGAACTCTAAGCTTATCGCAATGCAGCGTATTGCCCATATGAGACGAGAGCTTAAACAAGCGACAGCTCAGTTGGAGAAAGTGAATCAACTTTTGACCCAGCAAGCGAATGAAGATGGCTTAACCAAACTCTATAACCGTCGTTATATCGATCATAAGTTAGAATCGATGGTTGCATGGCATGGCCGTCACAACATGCCAATGGCTTTGATTTTATTGGACGTCGATTTTTTCAAACCCTTTAATGATAATTACGGTCATATAGAAGGAGATCGTTGCTTGCAAGCCATTGCGAACCAACTTAAAGCAACATTTTGTCGCTCTGGCGAATACGTAGGGCGTTATGGCGGAGAAGAGTTTGTGGTGTTACTGGGTTGCACAGACGCCCAAACCGCAGAGAGAGAAGCAGAACGTATACAAGAGGCCATGTATTTTCTGGATTACCCACATGAGTATTCTAGTGTGTCTAGTAGAGTGACAGTGTCACAGGGTGTTTTTGTTTTTCAACCAACGGGAAAAGAGCAGCAGTCTGATTTGTATGCGACGGTGGATAGAGCGTTGTATACCTCAAAGTCTTTAGGAAGAAATACACATACGGTGGTAAATACAAGTTGAAACAAGCTGTTATCAATAGTTACGCCTTAGCTACACTGTCACTTTTCTCATTATGTTCTAAGGCTAATTCGATTCAAGATCAGATACAAAAAGAGTATGAAAGGAACTTTGCTATTGGGAGCGTTCTGTCAGATAGCGATGTCTTTACGGTAGGATTTCATGATTTCGATCCGAACGAATACTTCAACATAGATAACGAAGACATTGGTACTCAAGATTCGGTTGATCTCAGAAAGAAGATCGCTGTATCAACGCTACCATTTAGTTTTGATTTGTTTGAACAAGAGGGAATACAAACTCACTACCTATTAAATGGCCGAGTTTATGCCTTAAGTACAGAGCAAGATGTGTATGTAGACCAAAAAGGACAGATTCCAGATAAAAGTAAAGAGTTAGTCATGGGCGGATATATTGAGTTTGCTGGAGAAAAATACCTCACAGACAAACTAACGCTTAGTGGCGCAATCGGCTCACACTTAATGTACTATCAAAACGATTATAGTTATCGTAGTAATGCACTGAATGACCTAAAACCATTTCTAGAAGATGTATACCTAAACACCAGTGCTTGGGCCGTTGTTGGAGAAGTCAACACAAAGCTCAAATACCTAGAGCATGAATCGTGGGGGAAATGGTACCTCTGGTCGGCTCCTCACTATTTTTATGGCACTGGCTGGGGTAAAGCAAATAATGGTGATATTGGCAATCCGGAAGGCTGGTATTGGGTCAATGGAATAAAGGTGTTTTATGATTTTACCCACATTGGAGATACTGTGCAGTCAGTGTATTCGAGCTTCAATCGAGTTGATATTGGTGGTGATACAAGAAAACCCATGAATACTGTACACTACTACGAAGCTAGTGTTGGATGGTTAATGACACCACCATTTGACTCCGATTGGATAGATAATATCGGGATCGGATTAACGATCAATTATGGCAGTGCGTTAAAAGGAGGAAGCTTAGTCTTGTTCTTTAATCAAGATTAGTCAGCTAACTTTCGCTCTGGGGTATTAATGAAGCCTCACGCAATTGCGTCCAGCTTTTTTCGCTTTGTAAAGCGCTTCGTCCGCTAACTTAATCACGTCCTGAGGTGCTTGACCGTTTTTGCTGTCGGCCGCTCCGAAACTTGCGGTAACAAAGACTGACTTTCTCCTCGAACTGTCGTTACCACGCTTTTTTTGACCTTGTTTATGGTTATCTGGGCGGGATTCTTCATCACGTAAAATCATCTCATACTCTGCAATGGATTTACGTGCTTCTTCTAAAAACTCTTTACACTCATCTGCGTACTTGCCTTTAAAGACGATGGTAAATTCTTCTCCGCCAAATCGATATACTTTTGCGCCACCGGGAGTTTTAGTTAGACGCGAAGCGACCATTTTTAATACGTCATCACCCGTATCGTGACCGTAGGTATCGTTAAACTTTTTAAAGTGGTCAACATCAAGCATTGCGATCGTGAACTTTTTGCCCATGTGTTTTAAGTCAAGGTCGAGTGCGCGCCTACTCGGGATCCGCGTTAAGCTATCTGTGAAAGCCAATTGATGGCTGGCAGAGGCAGCATAAATAATGATAAGCAATCCCGTTAGGGTAAACATGGTGCTAGATATGTATTGCACATCAAAGAAAATGAACGTCGCGGACGCCAGCACCATTGCAGAGTAGGTCATAGCATGGATGATTTCATTCTTCTTTAAAACAAGAATTCCGAGGAAGCAGACAATACCCACACAATATAAAACTAGAATAAAAGGCAGTTTAGAAACCGTAGGTACGATAAATAAAATGCCGCTTGTCCATTGTTCAAACCCACCTTCAACGTAATACGCTAACGTAAGGTAAGACCAAAGAACGAACATCGTTAACATCAAGAGGTAAGTAAACATGGCTCTTGAGTCGAAACCGTCTTTACTAAACAAAAATACCGCAAGAAAAGAAACAGGAAGTAGCGTGGCTAAAATGGTCAACTCAAGTAAGGCTGTACCACTTTGAAGTGGGACTTGTAGCCTGTGCTGTATCACGAAATAGGCCAGTAACATCGCTAAGCACACCATTGACTCCCTACCTTGCTTAAATGAATAGCAAAGGAGCAGTGCACAGCCTAACAGTATGTACGGCAAATTTGCGGCAATACCCCAGTTTGACTGAGTCATCTGAATGATGTTGTTCATGCTCGAACTCACTAATCCCAGCAACATAAATGGGAAAAGGAACCGAAAGCCTGATGAAGTCATTGATGATGAGGACATCTATTACAAATTGCCTGAAAATAGTTGCTTATATAATTGGTTAGGTTAAGCGTTTCATCAATATAGATATTAATCTGCTATCGATTTTCATGCTTCGAGAACTAGCAAGAATACGTCTATTTGCTCATTTTCCCAAGTATTTTGGGAGACATTACGACAAAAAGAGAGAGATTGATTAAATTAAGAGCAATCAATAAGTTGTTATAAACAAGTCGTTGCTATACTTGTTTTCATAGATCAAGGGAGATTTGCCAATGCAGATAAGTTCAGATGTGCATAACTACATGGAAACACTTGTTGGACAAGTGCTCAGTTTGCCTCAGTTTGTAGAGCAGTATGACAACGAGCAGCTCGCAGATATTGCGTGCCTTGCACTTATTCAGCTCAAACCCGTCTATATTCGTCATGATATTGATTTTTTATCTTCGCTTCCGGAACAAAAGCTCACCCAATTTAAGCAAAGTGCGGATATCGCGGTGAAGAACGCGGCAGAAATGGTGAAAGAAGACCGGCGTAAAAACCGAGATCATGATGTACCTGTAATTTTTACCCATACCAGTTATGATGAAGACAAAGAATTGGACTGGTATGAAAAACCAATCCTCAATGTCAATATTAAGTGATACAAGCTTAATCTATCGATGAGCTTACCCAAGGAGGAACCGTGGGATTTTTTTCGCGTTTGTTTGGTGGTAGTGAAAAGACTGCTGAAGTAAAAACTGTGGAACCAGTTAAGTACAAAGGTTTCCTTATTTACCAAGAGAGCCTTTCAGAGGGTGGGCAATACCGCATTGCTGGTCGAATAGAAAAGCAATACGACGATGAAGTAAAAACGCATCGATTTATTCGTTCAGATTTGCTCGGCTCGGAACAAGATGCCAATGAACTTATGTTGAAGAAATCTCAAATGTTTATCGATCAAATGGGCGATAAAATCTTCGACTAACAATTCACCGCAACTTGATTCCAATCATCTTAAAAAGAGCCATTAGTGTATATGCTGATGGCTCTTTCTTTTTTAGAGCTTAAATGTTTGTTAAGTCAGCATTTAATTATGATCTGGTTAGACCTCAGCCTAGTAAGGCATGGCGTTGTTATTTTTCGTGCTCAGAGCGACAATCATTCATTACTTAGCGTTATATGTAATGAAATTTAGTATTTAAATTACAAAACACTTGAAGTAATGAGACGCGTTCGATACAAACAGAATAATAACAGGGCTGTTAGTCAAGGTGTTATTGTGCAAATGGGTGGCCCCAAACACCATCTTTCGTTTGCAATTGTCTTGCGTGGTAAACAGATAGAAATAAAAAAGAGTTAGAGTAGAGCTACGCTCTGTTTTGGGACTAATTTATTGATATGTATACAAGGAGTATGCGTTTTGCAAATCGGTGTACCTAAAGAGATACTTGCGGGTGAATCGCGAGTAGCTGCATCGCCGAAGTCGGTTGAGCAGTTAATAAAGTTGGGATTCGATATCGCGATTGAATCCCAAGCGGGGGTGCTTGCGAGTTTCGATGATGCTGCTTATGAAGCTGCTGGTGCGAAAATCGTTTCTAGTGAAGAAGTTTGGGCATCTGGTCTTATTCTAAAAGTTAATGCGCCAATCGTAGATGAAGAACAAGGCATTGACGAAATCGCACTACTACAAGATGGTGCAACACTTGTTAGCTTTATTTGGCCTGCTCAAAACGCAGAGTTGATGGAACAACTTTCAAGTAAGAACATTAACGTTCTTGCCATGGATTCTGTTCCTCGTATCTCTCGTGCACAAGCCTTAGACGCGCTCTCTTCGATGGCTAACATCGCTGGGTATCGTGCGGTTGTTGAAGCAGCTCATGAGTTTGGTCGTTTCTTTACAGGTCAAATCACGGCTGCCGGTAAAGTACCACCAGCGAAAGTATTGGTCGCTGGTGCGGGTGTGGCTGGTTTGGCTGCAATCGGTGCTGCGGGTAGCCTAGGGGCTATTGTTCGTGCATTTGACGTTCGCCCAGAAGTAAAAGAACAAGTTGAGTCCATGGGAGCAGAGTTCCTGACCGTGGATTTCCAAGAAGACTCTGGTTCTGGTGACGGCTACGCAAAAGAAATGTCCGATGACTTCAACAAAAAAGCGGCAGAGTTATATGCAGAGCAAGCTAAAGATGTTGATATCATCATTACAACGGCACTAATCCCTGGCAAACCTGCTCCGAAGCTGATCACCAAGGAAATGGTCGACAGCATGAAAGCGGGCAGTGTCATTGTTGACTTGGCAGCTGCTAATGGCGGTAACTGTGAATACACTGTGAAAGACCAAGTTATCATGACAGATAATGGCGTAAAAATTGTTGGTTACACTGACATGGTCGGCCGTTTGCCAACGCAATCTTCTCAACTTTACGCGACAAACCTTGTTAACCTTCTAAAACTGCTGTGTAAAGAAAAAGACGGTAACATCAATATTGATTTCGAAGATGTTGTTATCCGTGGTGTCACCGTGGTTAAAGAAGGTGAAATTACATGGCCTGCGCCACCAATCCAGGTTTCAGCGCAGCCGCAAGTGAAACAAGAGCAACCTGCGAAACCAGAGCCTAAAGTAGAAGAACCTACCTCTCCAACGAAGAAAATTATTGGTGTAGCCGCGGCAGTAGGTGCTTTTGCTTGGATTGCATCGGTTGCGCCGGCAGCGTTCCTTTCTCACTTTACTGTATTTGTTTTAGCTTGTGTTGTCGGCTACTACGTGGTTTGGAATGTTACCCATGCACTTCATACTCCGCTTATGTCGGTAACGAATGCTATCTCCGGCATTATTGTGGTTGGTGCATTACTGCAAATTGGGCAAGGTAATGGGGTCGTTTCATTCCTATCCTTTATTGCTGTATTGATCGCCAGCATCAATATCTTCGGTGGTTTCACCGTCACCAAGCGTATGCTTGAAATGTTCCGCAAAGATAAATAGGAGTTACAATGTCTGCAGGATTAGTACAAGCAGCTTACATTGTTGCTGCATTATTTTTCATCATGAGTTTGGCGGGGCTTTCAAAGCAAGAGTCCGCTCGTAATGGTAACTACTATGGTATCGCAGGTATGACGATCGCGCTGATCGCGACGATCTTCAGCCCTGATGCTCAAGGCTTTGGGTGGATCATTATTGCGATGGCGATCGGTGGGGCGATCGGTATTTTCTATGCGAAGAAAGTAGAAATGACCGAAATGCCAGAACTGGTTGCGATACTGCACAGCTTTGTAGGTTTAGCTGCGGTTTTAGTTGGCTACAACAGTTACCTTGATGCGCCAGAAGCAGCAACTCATGCTGAACATGTTATCCACCTTGTAGAAGTATTCTTGGGTGTTTTCATTGGTGCCGTAACCTTCACGGGTTCAATTGTTGCATTTGGTAAGTTACGTGGTGTGATTTCTTCTTCGCCGCTTAACCTTCCTCACAAGCACAAAATGAACCTTGCAGCGGTTGTGATTTCTACGCTTCTTATGATCTACTTCGTAAAAGCAGATGGCAGCATGTTCGCTCTGATTGTGATGACATTGATTGCGTTCGCGTTCGGTTACCACTTAGTTGCTTCAATTGGTGGTGCTGATATGCCAGTTGTCGTTTCAATGCTGAACTCATATTCAGGTTGGGCAGCAGCAGCAGCAGGTTTCATGCTCGCAAATGATCTATTAATCGTAACAGGTGCGTTGGTTGGTTCTTCAGGTGCGATTCTTTCTTACATCATGTGTAAAGCCATGAACCGTTCGTTTATCAGTGTTATTGCTGGTGGCTTTGGTCAAGAGATTGTAATTTCAGGTGACGAAGAGCAGGGCGAACACCGCGAAACAACGGCAGAAGAAGTCGCTGAAATGCTGAAGAACTCAAAATCAGTAATAATCACTCCAGGATATGGTATGGCTGTAGCGCAAGCGCAGTATCCAGTGCATGAAATTACTGACGTACTTCGTTCAAAAGGTATTGAGGTTCGCTTTGGTATTCACCCAGTAGCAGGTCGTCTTCCGGGACATATGAACGTGTTACTTGCTGAAGCGAAAGTACCGTATGATATCGTTCTTGAAATGGATGAAATCAATGATGACTTCGCTGAAACAGATACCGTACTGGTTATCGGCGCTAACGATACGGTAAACCCAGCAGCTCTTGAAGATCCGAACAGCCCGATTGCTGGTATGCCTGTACTGGAGGTTTGGAACGCGAAAAATGTAGTGGTATTCAAGCGTTCAATGAATACTGGTTACGCAGGTGTACAGAACCCACTGTTCTTCAAAGAAAATACATCAATGCTATTTGGTGATGCGAAGGAAAGTGTTGAGTCTATTTTTAAAGCACTCTAACCATTCTTGATTTAAAACTATACAGGGTCAGCAATCGCTGGCCCTTTTTTGTTCCGTTTCAATGTTATAGTAATGCAAATCCTTCTGTTAGCAGATGTCAATTGCTTGTAGATTGATGTATAGTTTTGGCTAATGTAACAAGTGACGGTAACAGTTTGATTAAAAAGTTTTTGCTCGGTTTTGCAACTGTATTGCCGCTTTTTTCGGCACCTGCATTTTCCGATTCACTACCAGAAAGAATAGATACGTTTACAGAGCTATTTAATTATGAAGTAGCTCTTAAATCGTATGATATTCGTATTCTGCAATCAAATTATCCTACCAAGTTACTTGCGCCAGATTCGCTTCTGCCGCAAACGTCTGACTATCCGTTAAAAGATATACAGCAGCTTTACAGCTTAGCGAATACTTGTCGTGGTAAATTGCCACTGAGTCCTTTAATTACTGAGCCGTTAGTATTTACAAGAGCTATCTGTAAAGGGACGCAACTGACACCACGTTGGTTTTCGCGTAGTGGCCTCATTCACCCTGGTGGTGGGACTTATGCTGCACGCTATGTGGATAAGTATCCAGAACTCAAACCCAAGCTTGCTCAATACATGCATATTAAAGAGCGTGACAATGAGGAAGGGGATGAGTTGTTAGAAAGCTTGAAAAACATGGACGACGACGCCATTAATGCTTTGATTGCAGGCGCGAGCATGTTTATCGAAGGTAACGAACTTTGGTTACGACGTGGTGACCGTTACTTTGTCTTCGAGAAAGATATCTGGGAAGAAAACGTCGCTAATGCGGGTCTGTCGTACGCTCTAGCGTCTCAAAGCAAAAGTTGCTTTGTTAAACGAGGCAATATTTGTTGGGATGTAGAAGATCACTCACAAGTTTTGCGGATCAGTATGATCATACTGGTAATCGCAAATATTCTTCTAGTGATTGGTTGGGCTGTATACCGCTGGAATAGTAAGCGAGAAGAGCTCCGTAGTAGAATGCTTGTGTTGCAAATTTTAACGCATGAGCTCAGAACACCTATTGCATCTCTATCACTGACGGTTGAGGGCTTTCGCCGAGAGTTCGAGCATCTACCTGAAAGCGTATATGACGAGTTTCGCAGATTGTGTGAAGATACACGTCGTTTGCGTCAATTGGCAGAAGCGAGTAAAGATTATTTGCAATCTGATAACCAAATGCTTGCAACAGACTGGGTTCCGTCTGTCGCAGACTGGTTAGAATTTAAGATCGAAGAAGAATTTGATAGTGCCGTGCTTTTCAACATCAATGAAGATGTGGCTGCTAAAGTTAATGTGTACTGGTTAGGAACTTGTATCGATAACTTGCTTCGTAATGCGCTTAAGTACGGTATTGCACCGGTTGAATTGGATGTTTCAACTAGTGAAGAAAAAATAGTATTCCAAGTCCGAGATGCTGGTGGCCTAACGGCTAAAGATTGGGCAAATTTGAAGAAACCGTTCGTCAGTAAGAGCGGGTTAGGACTTGGGTTAACAATCGTTGAATCTATGGTAGGCCGCATGGGCGGAAAAATGTCCCTGATGGGACCACCTACAACTTTTATATTGGAGATACCTTGTGAAACAGACACTGCTTCTCGTTGAGGACGATAAAAACTTGGCTGATGGCCTGTTAGTAAGCCTGGAACAAGCAGGATATGAGTGTTTACATGTGGAACGTATTGCAGACGTAGAACCACAATGGAAAAAAGCTGACTTGGTTATTCTAGATCGCCAACTCCCAGATGGTGACTCTGTACAATGTCTCCCAGAATGGAAACAGATTAAAGACGTACCAGTTATCTTGCTAACGGCACTTGTTACCGTAAAAGATAAAGTTGCAGGCCTTGATTCCGGCGCGAACGACTACTTAACGAAGCCTTTTGCTGAAGCGGAACTCTTTGCGAGAATCCGTGCACAGCTACGAGCACCGGATTCAGCAGAGCAAAGCAGCGCTGATAAAGTGATCACAAAAGACTTAGAAATTGATCGTTCAACTCGTGAAGTTACCTATAAAGATGAGCTAATTACGTTAACTCGTACAGAGTTTGATCTACTGCTATTTTTAGCGTCGAACTTAGGTCGCGTGTTTACTCGTGATGAGCTACTTGACCACGTTTGGGGTTATAATCACTTCCCAACAACACGTACTGTGGATACGCACGTATTGCAGCTTCGTCAAAAACTGCCAGGACTGGAAATTGAAACACTTCGCGGTGTTGGCTACAAGATGAAAGCATAAGTCATAATGAAAACACTACTCCCCGTAGTTCTCTCATTAGCGTTAGTGACACCAGTCCATGCAATGGACTGGTTTCAAACTAACACGCCTTTAACGCAGGCACATCAACACTTACTTGAAGATGATCTTGCCGGTATGTTCAACTCTCTTGTTGAACTGTGGCAAACGGAACCAAGTAAAGATTTGACTCCTCATCTCAATGACCTTCTTGGTCAGTCACTATCTAAAAACTGTGGCAAGTCTCTCACTGGTGTAACGCTGCCTGAATGGATAAGTGGCGTGAACGTTATTCGTCAGACTATCCAAAGCCCTGGGCGAGATACATTTAGGTTAGTGATCAAGCTAAGAGCTACAACTGACATCGAAAATATTTCATTTAATCGATGGGTGGATGATTCTATATCCGCAGACAGTTCATTCAGTTATGAAGAACAGCCGAGCGGTACGGAATTAGCCAATGAGCGTAGTTATTCGAAACGCTATAACCTCACGGGTAAGCTTGAAGCAGGCTTGTATCACTTAACTATTGTTTCTAAAGATAAACAAGAGTATCGAACTTGGGTAATATTAGGAGATTCCAATTCTTCGCAATATGTTCGTTGGACATCTAAAGAGAATTGGAAAGTAGAAAAGAGCGCACTTCGTAATCCCCATTGTCCATTACCGCAACTTGAAGTTGGTTTATATGACTACATTGATGGTCAATACGAGCAAATGTGGAAAAAGACGTACGAGTCTAACTATCCCAATTCACTAGAGCTTGCGGGCGTCCCAAATGATAGATACGTGTTGGCAGTGAGTATCAACAGTCGTCGTTGGCAGGGCGATATAATTGTTGAGCAAGCTCAAACTATTAGCCGAACCTATGATCTTTCCCAAGAAGAATAGTTAAAGAAATACCATTTGTGCCGATAAAGGTTCAGGAAGAACCAAAATCACAAGTGTAGTATGAAAACCAAATATAAAATTCTAGCCACCTCTGTTGCCACCACACTTTTCGCAAACGTTGCTTCGGCTGCCACTTATGCGATAGAAGCTCGTAGCGATGCGATGGGGGGCGTTGGTACGGTATCAGCAACTTATCTGACTGCTCCTTTTTTCAACCCCGCACTTACTGCAATTTATCGCCGAAACGACGATGCAGGAATGATCGTGCCAAGTTTTGGTGGTAACTACGATGATCAATATGATCTTGTCGATGAAATCGAACGCATCAGCAAATTGACCGATGTCGATGAAATCAAAAAATCGATGAATGCCATAGATGGAAAAAAAACTGACTTTGATCTTGGTGGCGTTGTCGCTATAGGTATTCCTAATAAATTTTTATCTGCAACTGCTTACGGTAAGTTATACACTGAATCATTCGTACAACCAAAAGTAGATACGTCAGGTACTAATCCGTTAGACGATAGCTACGTACAAGGTGTTTCTATTGGTGTTGCTGAAGCAGGTGTATCACTTGCTAAATACACCAACTTTATGAATCAACACCTTTCATTTGGTGTTACGCCTAAACTTCAGCGTATTTATACGTACTCTTACGCCACGAGTTTTCAGAATTTCGATACCAAAGACTTACGTGAACATGAGACAGCGGAAACGATGTTTAACTTGGATGCGGGCGCGCTTTGGTTCTTTGGCCCATATCGTGTCGGTATTTCAGCAAAAAACTTGATCGGAAGAGACGTTAAAACAAAATCGTTCATGTATGGCAGTGATACGATAAAATCATACGAATACAGCATGCGTCCCGTATATACGGTCGGGGCAGGGGTTGTTGCCGATTACTTTACTATGAGTGTCGACTACGATCTTAATGAAGAAAAACGTTTTTCATCCTTTGATGATAATACACAAATGATTCGAGCTGGTATTGAATTTGATATCTTGCGTCAAATGGCATTGCGAGCGGGTTATATGAAAAACTTAGCTCGAAGTAGCGACGAAGGTACCATTACTGCAGGTATTGGACTGTCTCCACTTAAGTTGATCGAATTAGATATTGCTGCTCAGTACACGAACGAGAACGCAATGGGGGCATCCATTAATTTCCTTGCGACCTATTAATTGAATCGTTATAGTCTGCTCCTCAAAATGAGGAGCTTTTTTATGTTTGACGATTTACCCCCTCTATCTCACCAAGAGCAACAACAAGCTGTAGAGAAAATTCAAGAATTGATGGCGAAGGGCACAAGCACAGCAGAAGCCATCAAAATTGTTGCCGAACAGATTCGATCTGAGTACGCAGAAAAACAACAGCAACAAAACTAATTAATTCATATCAGGGCTTTGGCCCTGTTTTTTTGGTCCTCATATTTATCCTCAAATATTTTCATACCTTAACGTAGTTACGTCGTAACGTTATTTCTATACCTTTCAATTTATTCAACTTCCTCTATTCCGTACTAAGCAATTGGTAAAATTTTACTTGTTTAAGTTAACCTTGATGCGTTCTGGCTTGAACGAATGTGGGGTGAAATGCTATCTTTTAAATTAAAATTAATAAATTCAGTAACTTGTGTTGGTTTTTTTGTCTTGCGGTTATGTTTCGAACATCTTTTTGTGTAATTAAATTACAAGATGGTGATTGGGTATGTTTTCAAGTAGAGGATTATGCTGTAAAGATAAAAAAGACACGTTGTAACAGAAAAATAAAATCTGAATATAGTTATATAGTTGACGTTATATAGACAGTAAGTGCTCGCAGACGTATGTCGGTTTTAGGTTGAACATAGGAGTGTTGGACTCTGTTTTAACTCTAAATCTTGTCTTTAATTCAGTGTTGTCTATGAAATAACTCTTAATCTTGATCGATGGATTACACGAAAAAATTACTTATTGCCAAGTGGTTTTACTAAACTAGGCGACGTTGTAATTAGGAATATAAAACAAGCTGCAATAGAAATTGACAGGGTTTAGAAGCGTAGTGACGGCGTAACGTGGGTTTGTTTGCGTTAGTTACATAGTTATGTATATCTTAAGGAGGGAGAACAAAATGGGCCACATATCAATAACCGGTTCCTAAGTCACTAGTTGACTTCACGAGCCTTCAATGGCTATTAGATAGCTGATCGTTCGGCTGTTTCCACATTCTTATATCAAACTCCAATATTTTCATGAAATATGAGTTTAGACATTGCATTCGCTCTTAGTGAACTAGACTTACTATAAGCACATGAAAACTAACTAGGAGAGAAAGAATGAGTTACAAGCACGTTTTAGTCGCTGTTGATTTATCTCAATCTAGCCAAGTCGTTATCGAAAAAGCAATAACTCAAGCAAAGAACTCGAACGCCAAACTTTCATTCGTTTATGTGGATGTTGATCGTGTGATCATGGAGCCGAAAGAAGAACAAAAGTTGCAAAAGGAGCTACAAGAACTCGCTGATAAATGCCTATATCCAGTACACGAGACGATGGCAGTTATCGGTGACCTTCATATCAAATTGTCGGGAATCGTAAAAAAAGAGGGAATAGACCTAGTTGTCTGCGGTCATCATCATAATTTATTGAGCCGTTTCTTTTCATCGGTACCAAGGGTAGCGAATGAGGTTGAAGCGGATTTATTGATTGTTTACTTGGATGAGTGACAGTAACGCAGGTTTGTGCCGCATCTTTTGTAATCCCGTTTTTCGCATATTAAAAAGCCGAACGTTTGCGTTCGGCTTTGCGTATGATTGACAACAAAATAACTAACCAGGAATGGCAGATGCCTCTTGGGATAAAATAGATGCAGACTCTGCGTTTGACTGTAAATCAAAATGCACGTTAACTTGCACACCTTCTCGCTCAAAAGTGACATCATCAAAATCGGTCATAGCAATTTTGAATCCATTTCTAGCAAAAAAGCCAGTCACCATAGTTCGCTGCTTAATTTCTAGTGCAGACGCGAGTAGCTTATCCATGGCATTCTCCTTGGTTATTGTGGGGATATGGGTAGAAGATACACGCAGAACGGTATGAAATCAATTTAATATAAAGCTGCTTTCGATTAAATTTTTAATGTAAGTCAATCTATCGTTTAACCCACGTGATTTATTCCACGCAAAGCCTTGATAATGAAACGGTATAGCATCTCATGTTGTGATAACAAGCATAAAGTTGGGGATTTTCATAAATGCCTAACGAGGCTCTTTGAAACAATACGTTACAAAGCTTCTCGCTAGACCTCATGAGTTATCAAAGGAAAATTATAAACCTGAAAAGCCATCCTAAAGTGATTCATTTTTCAATATTTTTGATAACTCAGACCTAATAAAAGTAGATATTTCAGCTAGCTTTCTTGGTAAAGGGTTTTGATAAGGGTAGGCGATATACATGGAGCGTTCTATATCAAAATTTTGTGAAATTTTGATATTGTTGTCTATATGGTTACCTTTTACAAGGTAATTTGGAATGACGCCAACCCCAACCCCCTCAGAGACAAAGTTTATTAAAATAGAGGTGTTATCAACTTCGATAACGTCAGTGTACTGCTTTTTAATTGATTCCTTATTCGAGTGATTCTTGTAGATTAATAGCGTGTTGTTATTGGCATTGTTAACTGTAGATATTAAAACATCGTTATAATCACCGATTTTATGTGCAATCAGAGTGTCATCAATAATATTATTAAGCCTAATCGCTAAATCTACGTTGCTTTCTAATAAATTCTCAACATTGTTACTTGATGATATTTCAAAGTTCACTGCTGGATATCGCTCTTGTAAGCCTTTAAGAACAGAGCCAAAAATAGAAGAGGCTATAGAGTTGGGCATTGTAATTTTAAACTTTCCATTAATGCATTCACTCAACGAGCTAGCTCTGTAATTTAACTCCTGCAAGCTCTCTAACGTTTTGATGGCAAGCTCTCTAATGCTTTCACCATGATCAGTTAAAACGAGTTTTCTTGTTGTCCTGTGGACGAGTGTTACACCAAGTTGTTTTTCTAATGCCGCTAACTGCCTGCTGACTTGAGCTTTCGACTTTCCAAGTTCTTTTGATGCCTCTGTAAGAGAGAGGTGTTTACAAATGGCTGCAAAGCAGACCAGCTCATTGTTCATCAATTCCATGATTGTTACCTTTTTGCAACTCTGAGTCACGTTGTCTTTTAACGGGAGGGAAAGTATAACTTGCATCAACGGAGGGGGACAATGATATTTAAAAGCCGTCATGAAATAATGGCAGACTACTATCTTGATAAAACCATATTGGATATTAAGTTAAACAAATATCCTGAAGAAATTAACTCAATCGACTTAAATAACGAAAAAGAAAATTTAAAAATAAAAATTCTCTCTCGTGAAATTACTAAGTTGGATTCAGGTAATTTAATTGTCGATTGCGCATCATTGATAATGACTCATTCAATATCGACAAAAGCAATAATAAATATCGAACTTGAAAATAATTCTTTAAATTATAAAGTTAAAAATGTGAGAATATTTAAATATGAAGACTGCAATACAAAATTCGAAAAAATCTGTTTATCAGAAAGGTACATTGTATAGAATCTGTCTCTTATACACATCTGACGCTGCCGACGAATAGCC
>NZ_SHOE01000022.1:0-77173 GCF_012275705.1 Vibrio chemaguriensis | reverse complement strand
TTGAGAGTCGTCTCATTAAACACGAACTGCAGGGGTGTAGCTCCAATTGGCAGAGCAGCGGATTCCAAATCCGCGTGTTGGGAGTTCGAATCTCTCCACCCCTGCCATATATCAAGGCTCTGACTTAGGTCAGAGCCTTTTTCGTTTCTAGCGAATAGTTGTCGACATCTGATGCACATTGATCTTAAGAACATATTACATCGGTGACTTAAGCCATTCTATTTTCCATTGCAATAGATTGCGTCACTAAGCTTCGGTGTATCGTTTTACCCTTTCTTACTTCTCTTCATACTCCCATTATTCTTCGTTAGTGAGCTAGTTGATTTACTACTTGATCTATATGACGTGTATAGAAAAAGTTAGTGGTTACATTGGCTTGGATGATTACTGACTTGGTTCCTGTTATTATCATGAGTTAATGCTAATAATTAGGAAGTAAGTTTATGCCACATTTTCGATTCCGTGCTGTAGAGCCGCAAGCTGTTCAGGCACTATCAAAGCCTCTGACGGATGAACTTCAGCCTCTGATGGACTGTCCGCGTGAGGATTTTACTTTTGAGTATATCTACACTACGTTTTTCAATGAGGGCGAGGTGAGTGCTGCATATCCTTTTGTCGAAGTGCTTTGGTTTGATCGTGGTCAGGAAGTACAAGATAAAGTTGCTAAGCTTATTACACAGCAAGTTCGTGGTATTGCTGGTGCGGATATTGATGTTGCAGTTATCTTTTCAGCTTTATCCCCTAAAGCTTATTACGATAATGGCGAACACTACTAAAGGCTAAAAGCTATGAAGCTGAGTTTCATTGTATCTTTGGGTTTATGTTTCTCAGCTTCTGTATACTCTACTCCTTGGGAGTCTGTTGCTAACCCTACCCGAAACTCTTCTTCCTCTATTGGTAGTTATGCCAACGGTTGTTTGGATGGCGCATTACCTTTGCCTCTTGATGGCGTTGGTTATCAAGTTTTACGCAGTAAAACGAAACGCTACTATGGGCACCCTAAAACGATAGAGTTTATTGAAAACCTAGCGCTTCAAGCTCATCAAAATCTCAACACAACGCTGCTTATAGGTGACCTGTCTTTACCACGAGGAGGAAGGTTTTCTTCTGGCCATTCTAGTCACCAAACTGGGTTAGATATTGATATCTGGTTAAGACTCGCTGACCAACCGCTTTCTTATAACGAATTACAACTCCCTAAGCCAATGAGTGTGGTGGACTTAAAAGGGTATTCCATACTTAACCATCGCTGGGAAGATAGGCACTTTAGGCTGATTCGATATGCTGCACAGAGTGAGGATGTTGCACGAATTTTTGTACATCCTGTCATTAAGGAGCAGCTTTGCTCGCAAGAAGAAGGCAAAGAACGTTCTTGGTTACGTAAAGTTCGCCCTTGGTGGGGGCATCATTACCACTTCCACGTCAGGTTATCTTGTCCTGAGTCGAGTGGCTACTGTGTTGAACAAGCTCTGCCTCCCGCTGGTGATGGTTGCGGGGTAGAGCTTGCTAGTTGGGGACCGAAAGTTAAGCCTATCGATAAGCCTCCGTCTGCGAAAGTTATTACTAAGCCCAAGCAAAAAAAAGCGATTCCACCGCAATGCCAATCACTTATCTCTACTAACTAGAGTGACTCTATAGGTTTATATTCCCTCACGTATCTCTTTTATGAAACTGGAGAAACATCATACTTTTGTCTACAGTGAATAATACCAATACAAAAACTAACCTAATTAGTTTTGGTGACATAATATAGAAATCTAAATTAAACAAAGAGTTGTAGTATAGATAAGTCGTAACTTCTCTGTTTAGAAAGATCTTTCGTCACGATACTTTGGTTTCTTAGCAATATGTCTGTCAGTTGGCTAGCGAAGCAATAACGAGGCAGACAAGTGTGTGAGGCAGGAATAGATACTTCTCCTGCTAGAAGAGTAAATCAAGGATAAAACCATGACTATGATTTGTGCAAAAGAATTTGCAGAGTGGTTAAGACACAGATTTAGCAGTGAAACGAAAGGGGTCTTATTGACTCGGGTTGATGTAAACCACCTGACAGGACGTCAGCGTCTTGATCCCGGATTTGTTAATGATGTGCATTACGAGCTGATGCAATATGGAATGGCTTTCGTTACGGACACGAGCCGAGAAAACTTTTATCTTGTGCCGGTTTCCCAAGCTGAAAATTGGCGAGATCGGTTAGAGTCTCATTTTGAAAAAGAGTTGTTTTGTAATATCTATCCTATTGAAAAGTCGGGTTAAAAAAAGGTTCAACTTTGTCTCCAAAGTTGAACCTACTTGTTCTTATGCTAACCCTTGAATAATCACGAATTTCTCCAGTAACTGCTCTTCTGTTTCTACATGATCCGGGTCTGTGATAATGCATTTTGTAATCGGGCACACTGACTGACAGGTCGGCTTTTCGTAATGTCCCTTACACTCTGTACATAGAGCTGGGTCAATCTCGAAAATGCTTTCTCCCATGCTGATTGCCCCATTGGGGCATTCGGGATCGCACATGTCACAGTTGATGCATTTGTCAGCAATGAGCAAGGCCATGATTACTTACCAGTCGGGTTACGGGTGTCCTGCCCTGAGTTTAAGTTACGCATCAATAGACCGTATTCTAAATCTAGATCTGCTGGTACTGGAATGAAGACGAAGTGACCATTCCCTTTGGCATCCTCGATAGACTCTGACTTACGGTTTTCCATTGCTTCTAGCGTGAAAACAACATTACCTTTTGGCGTCATTAGCTCAAGACTATCACCGACAAGGAACTTATTTTTCACTTCTACTTCAGCCATATCGCCACGACGTTTACCAGTGAACTCACCGACAAACTGTTGAGCATCAGAGACTGAGTAGCCGTAATCGTAATTCTGGTAGGTGTCGTGAGTATGACGACGTAGGAAGCCTTCGGTATAGCCACGGTGAGCTAGGCTCTCTAGTGTACCCATAAGGCTTTCATCAAATGGTCGGCCTGCTACAGCGTCATCAATTGCTTTGCGGTAAACCTGTGCAGTACGAGCACAGTAATAGAATGATTTAGTACGACCTTCGATTTTCAGCGAGTGCACACCCATCTTAGTTAAGCGCTCAACATGCTGTACCGCACGTAGGTCTTTAGAGTTCATGATGTAAGTACCATGTTCATCTTCGTACGCTGCCATTTTTTCTTCTGGACGGTGCGCTTCAGAAAGTAGAACGACTTCATCCGTTGGTTTACCACGACCAATTGTGGTTTCAGGGCGTTCGTCTTGTACTTCGACAGGCTGTGCTTCAGATGGGTCAAACTTCTCTACAATATCACCAGCGTCGTTTTCTTTGCCTTCTTCCACTTTGTATTCCCAACGGCACGCGTTGGTGCAAGTGCCTTGGTTAGGATCACGTTTGTTTATGTAACCAGAAAGTAGGCAACGACCAGAATAAGCCATGCATAATGCACCGTGAACGAATACTTCAAGTTCAGTTTCAGGACAATGCTCACGAATTTCTTCGATTTCTTCTAGAGATAGCTCGCGAGAAACGATCACTCGTTCCACGCCATTCGCTGCCCAGAACTTAACAGTCGCCCAGTTTACAGCGTTTGCTTGTACAGAAAGGTGAATTGGCATTTCTGGGAAAGCTTCACGAACCATCATGATTAGGCCTGGATCTGACATGATCAATGCGTCAGGACCCATTTCTACGATTGGTTTAAGATCACGGATGAAGGTTTTTAGCTTCGAGTTGTGTGGTTGAATGTTACATACCACATAAAGCTTTTTGCCTAGAGCATGTGCTTCATCGATACCGATTTTTAGGTTTTCATGGTTAAACTCATTGTTACGTACGCGGAGGCTGTAGCGAGGTTGGCCAGCGTAAACTGCATCTGCGCCGTAGGCGAATGCGTAACGCATGTTTTTCAGGCTTCCCGCAGGAGACAGTAGCTCAGGTACGAATGCTTTCTCAGTTGTCATTGCTCAATTCTCTTTTATCTGATCACAAGTCAGGCCAATTCCACCTAATGGAAATGGGGCGCAAATTTTACGTCAAAATGTGAACTGTGACTAGGGTAATTGTGCTTCAGATAGAAAAACGCCCTCAAAAAAAGTGAGGGCGTTATGGTTAACCTTTATACAATATTAAGCGTTGGGATTTGGTAAGCCGCCTAGCGCATCGTATAGGTTGGGTAGGAAAGCACTGAACTCCCCACACATCAGAGAGAAGTCTGCATCAAATCGAGCTGCTTGATCTTCACGTGGAATATCGTCATTTTGATCTTTCAATTCATCAGAGAATTTTAGACGCTTAATACCCGCATCTTCTGTCATGATGAATTCAATACGATCTTGCCAATTAAGTGCAAGCTTCGTTACGACTTTATCTGCTGCGATGTGGTTGCGGATTTCATCTGTGGTCAGCTCTTGCTTCTTACAACGAATCACGCCACCTTCTTCAAGCACGGATTTTAGCTCAGCTTCGTCCATCATGGTGATACCTTGAGGTGTGTCGCCCGTTTTCACCCACTCGGTTAGCGTTGTTTCAATCGCTACTTCTGGAATGGCAGGAACTACAGGTAAACTACCCATGGTTTTACGAAGTAGTGCTAATACGTCTTCCGCTTTTTTGTAGCTGCTTGCGTCAACAAGGATGAACCCTTCTTTTGGCATGATGAGCACGTGAGTGTGGCTGCTGCGGCTAAATGCGCGAGGCAGTAAATCCATTACGATGTCATCTTTCAGGTTGTCTTTCTCTTTCTTCTTCAGAGGACGACCTTCTTGCGCTTCCATTGCTTCTACTTTTGCATTCAATGACTCTTTGATCACTGAGGCAGGTAGCATTTTCTCTTCTTTCTTGGCGCAAATCAGAATGCGGTTTTCTGACACGTGAGTCATCATGTCGCCATGTCTACCCATTGCACTGACCCAGCCAAATTTCTGTTTATCTTGACTGCCACATGGGGTGAATCGGAATTCAGACAGTTGAGTTTCTAGTTGTTCGGCGTTGAAAGTAACCTCGCGGTTAACGCGGTATACCAGACAGTTTTTAAACCACATAAATCTTCTCTAGGCTTGATGACAAGGGACTAATCATAGGGAATTTTTGTGCTGATGTCTTAATAGAAATGAAAAATATCCGAATGAACCTCAAAAGAAAGTTATATGAAAATTTGTTTTCAAAGGTCACAAAAGTGTCATAATTGGTAGTGATAATGCTTATGCATAGAGGGGCGCTTTGTCTCTTAAATTCATTAGCTCAACGAACATAAGGTTACTCAATTATGTCTAGAAGGATTCTGGTTGTTGAAGACGAAGCTCCTATTCGCGAAATGCTGTGCTTCGTACTTGAGCAGAAAGGTTACCAAGCGGTGGAAGCGGAAGATTACGATACTGCAGTAACCAAACTGGCTGAACCCTTCCCTGATTTAGTTTTACTGGATTGGATGTTACCAGGCGGCAGCGGCATTAACTTCATCAAGCATATGAAGCGAGAGGAATTAACGCGCAACATTCCAGTTGTGATGCTTACCGCTCGTGGTGAAGAAGAAGATAAAGTGCGCGGTTTAGAAGTCGGTGCGGATGACTACATTACTAAGCCATTCTCTCCTAAAGAGTTGGTTGCCCGCTTAAAAGCGGTGATTCGTCGCGTAACCCCGACCGCACTGGAAGACGTAATTGATGTGCAGGGATTGAAGCTTGATCCTGTATCACACCGTGTCACGGCTAATGATGCACCATTAGATATGGGCCCAACAGAGTTTAAAATGCTGCATTTTTTCATGACGCATCAAGAGCGTGTGTACAGCCGTGAGCAGCTATTAAACAATGTTTGGGGTACTAACGTGTATGTTGAAGATCGTACGGTCGATGTTCATATTCGCCGCCTGCGTAAAGCATTGGAAGCCGCAGGTCATGATAAGCTGATCCAAACTGTTCGTGGTGCTGGATACCGCTTCTCGACAAAGGCATAAATTAACACGCAGCTTATCGGTACCATTTCTGGAGTTATGAGTGGTTGAAAGATTAACGTGGAAAAAGCTGGCCTGGGAGCTGGCTTTTTTTTACACCCCATGGGTGATAGTAGGTTGGATATTCGGTTATATGCCGTGGTTGCTTTTGGCAGCTACGGCATTGCAGCTTGTGTGGCATTTGCATAACCAAGTACGTTTATCTTCTTGGTTATGGGATGAAAAGCGCCTTACACCACCGTCTGGTAGCGGTAACTGGGAATCTTTGTTCAATGGCTTGTATCGCTTACAGCAGCGTCAACGCCGTAAACGCAAAGAGCTTACTAATCTCATTCGCCGATTCAGAAATGGTGCGGAATCGTTACCCGATGCCGTCGTGGTGTTCCGTGCTGAAGGCAATATCGTTTGGTGTAACAAACTGGCTCAACACTTATTGGGTTTCCATTGGCCGGAAGACTCTGGTCAACCTATCTCCAACCTCATTCGTACGCCTGATTTTATCAAGTACCTCAACAAGAAAGACTTCTCTGAGCCATTGGAAATGCGCTCACCACTCAATGTCGAACGCATGCTAGAACTACGTATAGTACCGTATACCGAAGGTGAACATTTGATGGTGGTGCGTGATGTTAGCCAGTTAAAACAACTTGAGGGAATGCGCCGTAATTTCTTTGCTAACGTTTCTCATGAACTGCGTACACCAATGACGGTGCTACAAGGTTATTTAGAGATGACAGAAGACCCTGACATGGTTGTGGGCCCAATGTGGAGCAAAGCGCATGGCGTCATGACGGAGCAGCTCAACCGCATGAACAGTTTGGTGAACCAATTACTGACGCTATCTAAAATTGAAGCGGCACCTATGCATGAGCTTGAAGAAGTCGTGAATGTACCTGCGATGCTCGAAGTACTAGAAAAAGAGGCGGTCAGCCTTAGTGGGGACAACCAACATAAATTGAAATTTGATGTTGATGCTAGCCTACGCGTACTGGGCGATGATGACCAGTTACGTAGTGCTATCTCTAACCTCGTTTATAATGCTGTCAAATACACACCGCCTGGCGCGAACATTAATGTTCGTTGGTTCCAGACATCTCAAGGCGCATGCTTAGAGGTGGAGGATAGTGGTGATGGTATAGAACCTCAGCACCTCCATCGACTTACTGAGCGTTTTTATCGCGTCGATAAAGCAAGATCACGCGATACCGGAGGGAGTGGGTTAGGGTTGGCTATTGTGAAACATGCGCTGAGTCACCATGACTCTCATTTAGAAATTCACAGTGAAGTAGGTGTGGGCAGTAAGTTTTCTTTCGTATTGCCTGAGCGTTTGGTGGTGAAATAATGGCGTTACGATTGGCAAAAACATTTAGTTTATTCGCGCTTGTTTGTTCCTGTATGGCTGCCGCTCAAGATAAACCATTGCCGAGTTATCATAAAACGACGGGGATTGTCGGGAACTTGCTCTCTGTTGGATCCGATACACTTGCGGGTATGACAACGCTTTGGGTTGAAGAGTTTAAATCCATTTACCCGAATATTAATGCGCAAGTCCAAGCGTCTGGCTCTTCCACGGCGCCCCCTGCATTGACCGAACAAACAGCTCAGTTTGGTCCCATGAGTCGCCCGATGCGTTTAAGAGAGGTTGAAGCGTTTGAACGTGAACATGGTTACAAGCCAACGGCGCTTAGGGTTGCGATCGATGCTATCGGTATTTTTGTCCATCAAGACAATCCAATTCAAGGGCTCAGCTTTAGTCAGTTAGATGCTTTGTTTTCTGCAACACTGCGCTGTGGTGAAAGTCAATTTATCACGAACTGGCAGCAACTCGGTCTTGAATCACAGTGGGCAAAGCGCAACGTACAGTTGTTTGGTCGTAACTCCGTTTCTGGAACTTATGGTTACTTCAAAAGCAATGCCTTATGTGGCGGCGATTTTAAAACACGAGTTAACGAGCAGCCAGGCTCAGCGTCAGTTGTGCAAGCTGTTGCCTCTACTATCAGTGGAGTTGGCTATTCTGGTGTTGGTTATCGAGTAGCAGGCGTACGCTTAGTTCCGGTGGCAAAAACGGGGAATGACTATGTGACGCCAACGCGAGAACATATTGTTAGTGGTAAGTACCCACTATCACGTTACTTATATGTATATGTGAATAAGCACCCGGATTACCCATTAACACCAATAGAAGCCGAGTTTATTCGCTTTATTTTCTCCGCTCAGGGGCAAGCGTTGGTTGAGAAAGATGGTTATGTGCCCATCACGGCAGATTTTGCAGAAGAAGAGTTAAAAAAAGTCGGCCTGTAAGCCGACTTTTTGTTTAGGTATGAACAGCACGAGATCAGAAAGTGAGTGTCCACTTCGCGCTGTCCCAACGTTCTTGTTCTTCCTGCAAATCAGCATGAAGCAATTTGTTGTTTTCTAGCCATGCTTTATCTGTGCACGTAAGAATCCATTCATCATTTTTGATGGATAAAGTGATGTCAGGCAATGGATCTTCGTTACGCTGTCCATTTAATACGATAGAAAGTCGTAATATTTTGATGAGGCTTATCACGTCACTTTGTTTGTAGAGGTTGAAATCTGGCAGTTCTTGCAGTTTAAGTGCTTTGCGTTGGAAGCGGGCTAATGTTGCGAGCACTAATTGCTGTTCACGGTTGAAGCCTTGAAGAGTGGAATGCAACAGAATATAGAAAGAGTGGCGATGGAAGCTACGTAAGTTGATACTTAATCCGACTTCATGAAGCAATGCTGCCCATTCTAGTAAGTCAAATAACTCACTCTTTTTCTTAATGCCTAGTTCAGAGCGCACCTGACATAACATCTCACGTGCATGGCCTTTAACACGAGCAGCATGTTCTAAGTCAACCCGGTGTTTGTTGGCTAAATTTTCAGTTGTGCGCATACGTATATCGGAGCGCGCAAAACGCTCTTCCATTTCGTACAACAGACCTTCGCGCAGAGCACCATCGGAGAAAAACATCTGCTCAATGCGAAGCGCTTTGAAAATCGCGGACAAAATCGCCACGCCTGCCGCGAATACGGGCTTACGTTCTTCTGTTAAACCTGTCAGTTCAATCTCTTCAATTGAATCAAAATTACACAGAGTTTCAATAAGCGTGTCCAGTCTCTTCGCGGTGATCAGGCCATCTTCAAAACCCAACCCTACAAGTACTTCTTGAATCGCTTTGATAGTTCCTGACGAGCCGAGCGCGATATCCCAGCCTTTTTTACGATATGCTGAAGCGATGGACTCGAGTTTTTGCTCGGCGGCTAACATCGCTTTATTGAAGTTTTTTCCAGACAGTTTGCCGTTTTTAAAATATTGCTCTGTAAAGCTGACGCATCCCATCTGTTTACTGTTGAGAAGCTCAGGTTCAAACTCTTGTCCAATGATCATTTCGGTACTGCCGCCGCCAATATCAACGACCAACTTGGAGTTTGACTCTACTTGAGTGTGAGCGACACCTAAGTAAATCAAGCGGGCTTCTTCTTCCCCTGGGATGATTTCTATTGGGAAGGGCATCACTTCTTTCGCACGCTCAATGAATAGATGAGCATTTTTAGCGCGTCTTAGTGTGTGTGTCGCGGCGATACGCACATTCGACTCATCAAGCCCTTGCAGCCTCTCTGCGAACATGGCTAAGCACTCTAACGCGCGTTCCATCGCGGAATGACTTAAGTTCAATTCACTGTCGAGTCCTGATGCTAAGCGAACACGCTGTTTATGACGGCTAACCAGTTGTAAGTCAGTGCCTACAACCTTGGCCACCACCATGTGGAAACTGTTTGAGCCGAGGTCTATCGCGGCAATGTAGCGAGTATCTTGTTCAAGTATTTGAGGCATCTGAATTTTGTTTTCTAGTTTGCTTTTCTATATTTTTAAGATAGTCATAGATAGCGATTTGAGAACGAACTTTTTTGCGATTACCTCGTGGTACGTAAGCGTTGCTCATTTCCTTATCTATAAAACGAGCCTTTACTGTATCGGTAAAATGGATATTCGTTATATCAATAATTCTCTGTTTCAAACGTGGATCACGGACTGGCGCCGCCACCTCAATGCGGTGATCGATATTTCTTGTCATCCAGTCAGCAGAAGAGATATAGACTTGCGGATCGCCATCGTTATGGGTAATCACCACGCGTGGGTGTTCCAAAAAGCGGTCAACAATACTGATGATGCGAATATTGTCGCTGATCCCCTCAATGCCCGGTACTAATGAGCACATGCCGCGAATGATCATATTTATTTTCACTCCCGCCGTACTTGCTCCATATAGCTTATTGACGATGCCCTTATCGACTAGGTTATTGACCTTGATCGTAAGAGCGGCTTTCTTTCCTAGCTTGGCATTCGCAATTTCATTATCAATTAAGCGGTAGATTTGGGTTCGAGAATTACGTGGAGATACCATGAGGTGGTTGAACTTCACTGGGCGGTATGGATTCTCAATATAACCGAAGACATTACGAACTTCGTTAGTGATTTCTTGATCTGCCGTAAGCAGGGAGAAGTCGGTATAAATTCGTGCCGTCTTCTCATGGAAGTTGCCTGTGCCGATGTGTGCGTAGCGAATAATTTCTTCACCTTCGCGGCGGCTAATCATCAGTAGCTTTGAGTGAATCTTAAGACCAGGCGCACCAAAGATGACGTGCACACCAGCTTCGGTCAACACTTTTGACCATTCGATATTGGCTTCTTCATCAAAGCGAGCCTGCAGCTCCACGACCACGGTGACGTTTTTGCCGTTGTGCACCGCATCAATTAATGAGTTCATCAAGCGAGAATCTTTCGCGACACGGTAAATGTTAATCTTGATACTAAGTACTTTCGGATCGAAGGAGGCTTGGCGCACCAACTCACTAATGTGGTCAAAAGTGTGGTAGGGGTAATAGAGTAGAATATCTTTCGCTTTAATCGCATCAAAGCTGTTAGCGTAACTTTCGAAATCGGCGCATTTCATTGGCGGAAGCGGTTTATTTTCAAGGTACTCTCGCCCAACATTTGGAAACGCAATGAAGTCTTTAAAATTGTGATAGCGGCCGCCGGGAATAAGGTTATCGTAATTAGAGATATTGAGCTTGTTACAAAGAAACTCTAGCATTTGGGGTGGCATATCACGTTCGTAGACGAAGCGAACGGGCTTTGCTGTCAGTCGCTGATTGACACCCTCTGACATTTGTTCAAGCAAGCTGTACTCGATTTCATTGCGTAAATCGTATTCGGCGTCACGCGTCATTTTCATCGCATAGCCGCTAAGCTCATCATAATCAAAAAAGCCTTTGAACAGCTCGTCCAAACAATGGCGGATAATATTATCAAGTAAGATGATGGTTTTTCGACGCTTTCCTTTCTGTTCTGGTACCATCACAAAGCGGGGAAGGTGATCGGTCGGAATTTCGATCAGAGCGTATTGGTAATGTTCTTCTTTACGTAGCTCTACGGCGATGTAAGCGTACTCGTCTTTGAGAAATTGCAGAACATCGATCTCATCTTTCATTAGCAGAGGAGTGATATGCGGCATGACCTCTCTACGGAAGTATTTCGCGATCCACTTTTGTTGCGATTCATCCAGTTGTTGCTCGTTGACCAAGAAAATGCGACGTCGCGCCATTTCTCGAATCAATTCGCTGTAAAGCTCATCAAATTGTTCGTTAAGCTTGAGTGCTTTCGACTGCATTTTGGTTAACAGTCGTTTAGGGCTATCACTGCCACCGCGCTCTTGGCTGATTAGGATTCTGCGCTTCACGTCCGCAAAGCGTACTTTGTAAAATTCATCTAAATTGTTGGAAAAGATCCCAAGAAAGCGAATACGTTCGATCAAAGGGACGGTTTTATCGGCAGCTTCTTGTAATACTCGTTCGTTGAAAGACAACCAACTAAGTTCTTTTTCTATATATAGTTTTTCTGCGCTCATAACCTTACCTAGCCAAAATTGAAGTAATACGTACTCATCTTGGAAAAATGGATGAGTGAGAACATTATGAGATTTTCATTACAGATTTATTTCATACCACGCATTGCATAAGAGTTGTATTCTTTTCAGGTGTTTAATGTGATCTGTAATATAATTGTCATCTTAACGACATATTCTAGTACTAAGTCAAAAAAGGTAGAGATTTAAATGGCACAAGCCGAGTTTTCATTGCAGGAAAAAGATAAGAAACGACTGATAAAAGATCGTTTAGTTCGACTTGCAGTGACATCCGGTGGTGTCGGCGTTCTCGCAGCGCTTATTTTGATCTTTGTCTACCTCGCCATGGTGATCATTCCGCTTTTTTCTGATGCGGAGATCAAAACCAACCAAGCCATTCGAGCCACCCATATTGAAACACCACTGGCGATTTCGGTGGATGATTACGCTCAGCTCGCGTTCGTTCTAACCCAAAGTGGTGAGATTCAATATTTGTCGATGGACGATCCTACGAAGCCTGCAGTGTATAAACAGCAAATCGTCCAGGAACCCGTCGCTTTCTCTCAATCTGCTCCTGGACTAGGTTGGTATGGGTTTGTTGATGGGCAGGGTAAAGCGCACCTTTTCAAGCCTGAATTTAATGCCACGTTGAGAGAAAATACACGTCCTCCGGAAGTGATTGAGCTAGACACCAGCATGGATCTGACGCTGAGTACGCCTCAAGATCCTGTGACTCAGTTTGTGTTTGCAGCTTCAACGCCCTTACCAACAATTGTTTGGCAGACACAAAGCGGTGAAGTGAAGGCTCGTTGGCAAGTGGCTTCGTCTTTGGGTACGCCTCCGACAACGATCGATTTTACGTTCTCTTCGGGCTTTGATGCACCTCAGCAAATGTTATTGACACCTGATGGTGAAACGCTTTATTTACGCGATGGCTCTGAGTTGATCGTGTTAAAGAAAACCGCACGTAAATTTGCTGTGCGAGAGGTGGTCGACCTCACTCAAGGTGATAAGAAGCACTCCGTTCGTACAATGGACCTACTGGCTGGTGCTTACTCGCTTTTGGTGACACACAACGATGGTCGGGTGTCGCAATGGTTTGATACGCTGCAAGAAGAGAGACGCACGTTAACGCATATTCGTGATTTTAAATTGGCATCAGAGCTTAAGTATTTGTTGCCGTATTCTCATCGAAAAGGATTTTATAGCTTTTACACCAACGGCACGTTGCAAAGCCATTATACAACCAGTGAAAAACTGGTGTTGTTTAAGCGTGCGTACAATCAAGCGCCCGTAATCGCAGCAATGTCCAACAATGAACGCTACTTAATCACTTGGCAAAGTAATGAGTTAAATGTTGCGGAAGTGGACAATGCCTATCCGGAAATTTCCTTGTCCTCATTATGGCAAGAAGTGTGGTACGAAGGGTATCCTGAGCCTGAATTTGTGTGGCAATCGACTTCGGCGAGCGATAACTTTGAGGCTAAGTTCAGCCTAGTACCTATTGCGTTCGGGACGATAAAAGCGGCAATGTTTGCGATGCTGTTCTCAGTACCGCTCGCAGTGCTAGGTGCTATTTATACGGCGTACTTTATGTCGCCACGCATGCGTCGTGTCGTAAAACCGTCGATTGAGCTAATGGAAGCACTGCCGACGGTGATCATTGGTTTCCTAGCGGGGCTGTGGTTCGCGCCTATTGTCGAAGATCACCTGATTACGATCGTCGTCATGCTGTTTGTTTTGCCCTTGAGCACCATGATTATGGGCGGGCTATGGGCATTAATACCGCAACCTTTGCGTAATCGTCTGCCTAATGGTTGGCATGCTTTAGTGCTCATGCCTGTCATATTGGTACTGATTGGGCTTGGCGTGTGGATTTCTCCTACGATTGAGCAGACGTTCTTTGGTGGCGATATGCGCTTATTCTTAACCGAGCATGGTATTGGTTACGATCAACGCAATGCATTGGTGGTGGGGTTAGCGATGGGGTTTGCTGTTATCCCGACGATTTTTACCATCGCCGAAGATGCCATTTTCTCTGTACCGAAACATTTATCGGATGGTTCTTTGGCATTAGGGGCCACGCCTTGGCAAACTTTAATCTATGTTGTCTTGCTTACCGCAAGCCCAGGTATTTTTTCTGCCATTATGATGGGCCTGGGACGCGCTGTTGGTGAAACCATGATTGTGTTAATGGCAACGGGCAATACGCCGTTAATGGATTGGAATATTTTGGAAGGATTGCGCAGCCTGTCGGCGACCATCGCCGTTGAGTTGCCAGAGTCGGAAGTTGGAAGTTCGCATTATCGCCTGCTGTTCCTAGCTGCATTGATTTTGTTTGTGTTTACGTTTGCAGTAAACGCGCTTGCGGAGTGGGTTCGTCAGAGACTGAGAGACAAGTACCGTGCGTTGTAATAATGGTTTGAATAAAGAGCGAGTAATGACGTGTTAAATTGGATTCGTTCTGGCGCACCGTGGATATGGCTAACAGGCGGTGCAGTCAGCATCAGTTTGTTGTCGGTATTAGGGTTGTTACTCCTTATCGGCTGGAAAGGCCTGACTTACTTTTGGCCAGCGCCCTTGTATCAGTGGAATGTTGCAGCGCTGACTCCTGTGCAAGGCGAAGTGCTACATGAAAATACTATTCTGATTGGTCAAGTGTATGAACGCAGTTTTGTACCGAAGAGTTATCTGCCTGAAAGCGCAGCGCAGCAATTAGAAGACGATGAAGACTTTGCTACGCGACTCAGTATCAAAATCGCCAACCGAGAGTTGTATCCTGCTGATTTTATCTCCGTATTGCAAATGCAGTTGGATGACCCCACGACGCCAAAAGAGTGGGCGGTGATAGAGCGCAGTAGCGGTGGTTATTTCTTTGGTAAGCTGGTGGCGTTTCAAGATGGCGATAATATATACACCAACGATATTCAATCAATCTTGAACAAAAAACTTGATGATGCAGAAACTCTGCGCCATGAGATTGATTCTTTGGTGGTCGATCAGCTTAAAGAGCTTGGTTGGAAACTAGAGCAGTTGCGATTAGAAAAGCGCAAGCATGAATTGAATGACACGCTGACAGAAAGCTTCTTAAAGGAAAATCAGACGAAAAAAGAGCAGATAGAAAAAGCGCTTGCGACGTTAGATTTGCAGCTTGATGGCTTACGATTACAGCTTTCTGGCTATGCCCTGATTGTCGAGGATATGACGGGCTCACAAGTATCGATTCCGCTCGAAGACATTTTGGACTACTGGTACCCAAACCAAATGTCACTGCCTGATAAAGTCATGCACTGGGGGAAGCAGGTTTGGAAGTTTTTATCTGAAGATCCAAGAGAGTCGAACTCTGAAGGAGGCGTGTTCCCTGCGATATTTGGTACGGTTTTCTTAGTACTCATCATGTCGATCATTGTGATGCCACTTGGGGTGATCGCCGCTATCTATCTGCATGAATACGCTAAGAATAACGCTCTAACCAGGGTTATTCGTATTGCAGTTATAAACCTAGCGGGTGTTCCATCGATTGTTTATGGCGTGTTTGGTTTAGGCTTCTTCGTTTATACGATAGGTGCCTCTATCGACAACGTATTCTATGCGGAGAAGCTACCGGCACCAACCTTTGGTACGCCGGGTTTGTTATGGTCTGCACTAACTCTTGCCGTGCTGACGCTTCCAGTTGTGATTGTGACGACAGAAGAAGGTTTAACTCGTATTCCGAGCTCAGTACGACATGGTTCTCTGGCGCTTGGTGCAACTCAGTTCGAAACACTATGGCGTGTGGTTTTGCCTATGGCGACGCCAGCTATTATCACAGGGCTCATCCTTGCGATTGCGCGTGCAGCTGGCGAAGTAGCGCCACTGATGCTGGTGGGGGTCGTGAAATTGGCATCCAGTTTACCGGTTGACGGGCAATTCCCTTATGTGCATTTGGATAGAAAGTTCATGCATTTAGGTTTTCACATTTACGATGTTGGCTTTCAAACCTCCAACATCGAAGCTGCGCGACCATTAGTTTATGCCACCTCTTTCTTACTCGTGACAGTGATTGTCGGGCTAAACTTAACAGCAATCAGTATTCGCAATAATTTACGAGAAAAATACAGAACGTTAGGACAAGATTAAGTATGTTTAATTTTGATAGTACATTAGGTTATGAGCCACCATTGGACGTTCATAATTTAACGGATGAACAAACAGCAATCTCAATCGAGAACCTTAATCTGTTCTATGGTCAAACTCAGGCGCTGCATGATATTTCGATGCGAATTCCCAAAGGGCGAGTCACCGCTTTTATCGGTCCTTCAGGGTGTGGAAAGTCGACGTTATTACGTTGCATCAATCGCATGAACGACTTAGTGGAAGGGTGTCGAGTCACAGGTAAAGTGCGTCTACATGGCAAGAATGTTTATCATCCCAATGTCGATGTTGCGACACTTCGACGCCGAGTTGGGATGGTGTTTCAAAGACCCAATCCATTTCCTAAGTCTATTTATGAAAATGTAGTTTATGGCTTACGCTTACAAGGTGTAAAAAACAGCCGCAGTTTAGATGACGCAGTGGAGCGATCCTTGCGCTCGGCGGCGTTGTGGGATGAGGTAAAAGACCGCTTGCATGAGAACGCATTTGGTTTATCTGGTGGTCAGCAACAGCGCTTGGTCATTGCGCGCGCGGTGGCGATTGAGCCGGAAGTCCTGTTATTGGATGAGCCGACATCAGCGTTGGATCCAATCTCAACTTTAACTATTGAAGAGCTTATCAATGAGCTTAAGACTCAATATACTGTCGTTATCGTTACCCATAACATGCAGCAAGCGGCGCGAGTGAGTGATCACACCGCATTCATTCATATGGGTAAGTTAATTGAATACTCTGACGCGGACTCGATCTTCACCTCGCCAATGAAGAAACAGACCGAAGATTACATTACGGGTCGGTACGGTTAAGTCGCGACTCTATACGGAATAAGGAACATCATGCACTTTGGACGTCATATTTCAGGACAATTTAACGTAGAGCTAGAATCGATTCGTACTCATGTATTAACCATGGGTGGCTTGGTAGAACAGCAGCTTTCGTATGCTATTCAAGCCTTGCATAAAGAAGACATCGAACTGGCGCGTAAGGTTGTGCGTGACGATCATAAAGTGAATGCGATGGAAGTCTCGATCGATGACGCCTGCACACGCATTATTGCTAAGCGTCAGCCAACGGCAAAAGACTTGCGCTTAATCATGGCTATCATCAAAACGATCACTGATTTAGAACGTATCGGTGACGTGGCGACACGCATTGCTTACGTTGCCATTGAAAGCCCATCATCAAAAGAACGACAATTCCAAGTGTCGTTAGAGCCTCTCTGCCGTCAGGCAATTAATATGCTGCATCAGGTTTTGGATGCGTTTGCCCGCATGGATGTAGAAGCGGCAGCAGAGGTGCACAAGCAAGATGACAAACTAGACGCAGAGTATGAAGCGGTGATTCGTCAGTTGATGACTTACATGATGGAAGATCCAAAAAATATCCCCAACATTCTGCAAGTGATGTGGTCGGCACGCGCGATTGAACGCGTGGGGGACCGTTGCCAGAACATCTGTGAATACATTATTTACTTCGTGAAAGGGAAAGATGTACGCCACCTAGGTGATCAAAGTATTGATGACGTACTGAAGTAACTGATTTCAACAAATAGACCAGCTTTTAGTCTGGTCTATTTATTAGGGAGAGGGAAAGCACGTCAATATTTATCAGGAACGAAGGTCTGGTCATCAATGGGCGCTCTGACGTAACCTTCTTTATTGAGTTCAGGTAATTCGATGGGTGAGTACTCAAGTGCTTTGTAATCAATCTGGCTAAGTAAATGGCTGATACAGTTCAAGCGCGCTTTCTTTTTATCATCAGAAGGGACGACCCACCAAGGGCAGTTTTTCGTGTCTGTATAGGCAAACATCTTATCTTTTGCCTCCGAATACTCCGCCCAGCGGTGACGTGACTCCAAATCCATTGGGCTGAATTTCCAACGTTTGATCGGCGTATTAATTCGACCTAGAAAACGTTTTTCCTGCTCTTCGTCTGAAACCGAAAACCAATACTTAATCAGAATAATCCCAGAGCGTTGCAACATTCTCTCGAACTCAGGGCAAGAGCGTAAAAACTCCTCGTATTCGTCTGGAGTGCAGAACCCCATGACTTTTTCGACACCCGCTCGGTTATACCAACTTCGGTCAAATAAAACGATTTCACCAGCAGATGGTAAATGAGCGACGTAACGTTGGAAGTACCATTGTGTTTTTTCTTTTTCTGTCGGTGCAGGCAGAGCGACCACGCGACAAACACGCGGGTTTAGCTTTTCTGTGATGCGTTTAATCACCCCGCCTTTGCCCGCAGCATCACGGCCTTCAAACAGAACCACCACTTTTAACCCTTTGTGTTTGACCCACTCTTGAAGTTTTACGAGCTCAACTTGAAGGTTTTTGAGCTCCTTTTCGTATTCCTTTTTCTTCAATTTAGACATACACCTTTCCTCACTCCTTGATAAACAATATGTTAGCACTCAAAAGCTATGCGTGTGAGGTTGCGGTCGTCTATTTGAGAGCTGCTACGACATCGGTAATGGCTTGTGTACTTGTGATGGGGATTAAAAAATCATCGACATCAGTTGCGCCCATTTTGCTTTGTTCAGCAACAAAGTTCATTTTACTAGGTCGAGTCGTTTTGCCTGACAGATGGATTTCAGGAACTTGAGTGTCTTCTACTAATGCACGTACGTTACTTGCATTAACGCCAGCACCCGCCATGATTGCAATGCGTCCTTGGGCTTGTTCAACAAGAGATTTAAGTACTTTCTGGCCTGCTGGCGCAGAAGGTGCGAGCCCTGAAGTGAGAATGCGTTCGCAGCCCAAACTGATGACCTCTTCCAATGCTGATTGAGCGTTTCTACATTGATCAAAAGCACGATGGAACGTTACGCCCAGCCCTAATTCCTGTGCGAATTCGCACAGTGCTGTTGCAAAGGGCATGTGGATATCCCCCTCTTGGGTGAGTACACCGAGAACCACACCATCCAAGCCCGATTGGTGAGCCGCTTCAATATCCCAACGCATCATTTCGATCTCTTCTTCACTGTAGAAGAAGTCACCTTGGCGTGGGCGAATCATGGCATAAACCGGAATAGTCGAAAGCTTAGCGGCTTGCTGCATAAAGCCATAACTGGGTGTTAGCCCGCCTAAAGCCAAAGAGGAGCAAAGCTCAATCCGAGTGGCGCCGCCAGCAATGGCGTAGTGCAGAGATTCAATATTATCGATACAGACTTCTAGGTGAGTAACCACGTTCATTTATCCTGCTAACGTTACAAGTAAGTGTTGTGGTTAAGATATTAACAGGGCCAGTAAGCAGAATCTGTATGGAGGGCATGAGAAATAGAGGTAAAGTTTACGCTGCAGCGTTACCTCATTTTGGCGGTTTATCTGAAGGTAAAAGAAAGCCCAGAGCATTTGCTCTGGGCTTTGATAGGACTTTACTTAGACTGATTGGCGTTTGCGGTTTTCCGCATTAGCTTTTTGCTTTATATACATCCAACCATCACACCCGTTGAGCTAGGGTGAAGGTCTATTATTTTTTGCCTAGGTCAGCTGCGTGCTCAGATAGGAACGCTGCAACACCTTTTGGAGATGCGTCCATACCTGCTTTACCTTCTTCCCATTGTGCAGGACATACTTCGCCGTGCTTCTGGTGGAAGTTAAGAGCGTCAACCATGCGTAGCATTTCGTCGATGTTACGGCCTAGTGGTAGGTCGTTAACTACTTGGTGACGTACAACGCCTTCTTCGTCGATTAGGAAAGAACCACGGAAAGCAACGCCTGCTTCTGGGTGCTCAACGTCGTAAGCTTTACAGATTTCGTGCTTAACGTCAGCAACTAGTGGGTACTTAACTTGACCGATACCGCCATCTTCGATAGCAGTGTTACGCCATGCGTTGTGAGAGAACTGAGAATCGATAGAAACACCGATTACTTCAACACCTTTAGCTTGGAAATCAGCTAGACGGTTGTCGAATGCGATTAGCTCAGATGGGCAAACGAAAGTGAAATCTAGTGGGTAGAAGAATACTACTGCTTTCTTACCTTTAGTGAACTCTGCAAAGTTGAAGTTTTCAACGATTTCACCGTTACCTAGAACAGCTGCTGCAGTAAAATCAGGGGCTTGACGACCTACTAGTACCATTTTTTTGCTCCTAAAAAGTATGGTTAGTTCCAAACCGAATTCAGTTGTGTCGGTTTGGTCCGTGTTTGTACGAGACAAACTATAGTACAGATTGTAGTATTGAAAAAAGCGAAATAAATAGATTGAGTTAATCGAAAAAAACGATAATAGCAAAACTCTTAACTCGATCACTGGAACGGCGGTAGATACAAATACAATTATGAATAAATGGCCCAGTTTGAAGCAGTTGCACTACTTAGTCACGCTGCATGAAACAAGACATTTTAGTGACGCTGCAGAGCGTTGTTTTGTCAGTCAGTCGACTTTAAGTAAAGGTATTCAAAACTTAGAGGAATTGATTGGTTGTCCATTATATGAAAAGAAAGACAAGAAAAGTCCACTGGTTTTTACCCAAACAGGAGAAATGGTAGTAAAGCAGGGGCGAGAGCTGTTAGCAAAAGGGCAAGATTTGGTCGAGCTTGGACGTATGTGCCAAGGCGACGATATGCAAGGCCAGCTAAAAGTGGGATGCATACCAACAATTGCTCCGTTTTTACTGTGTGATTTGGTGCAAGAGGTTAACTACCGTTTCCCACAACTGAATCTTTTATTAAGAGAAGACACGACAACAAACTTACTTCAAGCGCTTAGACACGGTGAGTTGGATGTGCTCATTTTAGCGTTGCCAGTGGAAATTGACGGTATGGAAAGTCGAGTGGTGGGTAAGGATCCGTTTCGAATGGTTATTAGTGCGAATCAAGCCCAATCGGTGCCTGTGCCGATTCGTTACGCAGATTTACCTGACGAATCCGTCTTTTTATTAGAGAAAGAGCATTGCTTAACGGAACACGCGGTATCTGCGTGTAAATTAACAGATAAAGAAAAAATTAATCCGTTTACAGCAACCAGCCTTCATACTTTGGTGCAAATGGTTGCGAATGGTTTGGGAACGACGTTCATTCCTCAAATGGCTATCGACCACGGCCTGCTGCATAACCAGAATTTAGTCGTGATCGATCCCCCAGGAAAGCAAGCCTATCGCGAAATTGGCTTAGTTTGGCGTCCGAGTTCATCAAGAACGAAAACATTTAATCAGCTTGCAGAAGTCGTTTCCGAACTGCTTTAGCTATTAGTATTAGCCTCTACATCTCCATTATTTATCTAAAAGCGCACTGAAAACAGTGCGCTTTCTAGTATTTTATTCTGTTGGTGAACTTTGACTTGTAAAATTTTACAGCTCTTCTTTGATGAAGCTTTCATAAAATAGTGAAATTTCACAATGTTAATTTTACACAAAACCTTGTATGTCTTGTTTGACCCTTGTTTGAATCCACCTTGCCAGCCCTTGTGAATACAAGGAGTTTGTTTACCAGTCTATATTCATACACTCGTTTGAAATGATAAATCGACCTTAAAATTAATGTAATTTAATTACGTAATAAATTACAAAAATAGGTGTTCGATAGGCGGTTTTTACCCTGCCGAATAAAACTTCGAATTTTCTGTTTTGTTTATCTTGGGGGTTTCGTTAAACCCTTTGTTGAGATAGCTTATTTAAAGGCCGATAAGACTTATGTCTAGATTGAAAATACACATAACATTACGCAATCTATCGACATGGCTAGACGAGTTGAACACAAAGTTAAAGGATGTAATTTGTTGTTCATAACTTACAAATGTAGCTTTACGCTGACTGCCCAAGATGGATAAAGCACGTTAAGGATGAATGATTATGCTTGCTCAGACAGAACAAAAAACACAACAACTAAAGCAAACCCAAGGCATGCTTGAGGTGAATGGAGTCGTTGCTCCAGAACATCAAGCAATTTTCCCTGTTGAAGCCCAAACCTTTTTATCTCTACTGTGTGAAAAATTTGCTGGACGTGTTGAGCAGTTGATGGAAGCACGAGAAGAGAAGCAAGCGCGTATCGATGCAGGTGAGCTGCCAGACTTTTTACCAGAGACACAAGACATCCGTGAAGGAAGCTGGAAGATCCAGGGAATCCCACAAGATCTGCAAGATCGCCGTGTGGAGATTACCGGACCAACTGATCGCAAGATGGTGATTAACGCACTGAATTCGAATGTAAAAGTGTTCATGGCAGACTTCGAAGATTCAATGTCTCCAGCATGGAGTAAAGTGCTGGATGGGCAAGTGAATTTACGCGATGCCGTGAATGGCACCATCAGTTACACCAACCCTGGCAATGGCAAGCATTATCAGCTGGAAGATGACCCAGCGGTGTTGATCTGCCGTGTTCGCGGCCTTCATTTAAAAGAAAAACACGTTACGTGGCACGGTCAGATCATTCCAGGTGCGCTATTCGATTTCGCTCTGTACTTCTATAACAACTACAAAGCGTTACTTCAAAAAGGCAGCGGCCCTTATTTCTACATTCCAAAACTGCAATCGCATCACGAAGCGAAGTGGTGGAGCGAAGTGTTCCATTTCACGGAAGACTATTTCGGTCTTGATACAGGCACCATCAAAGCGACTGTGCTGATTGAAACTTTACCAGCCGTATTCGAAATGGATGAGATTCTGTTCTCGCTTAAAGAACACATCGTTGGTTTGAACTGTGGTCGCTGGGATTACATCTTTAGCTACATCAAAACCTTGAAGAAGCACCCTGAACGCGTACTGCCAGATCGCCAAGTGGTCACTATGGACAAGCCATTCTTGAACGCTTACTCGCGATTATTGGTGCGCACTTGTCATAAACGAGGTGCTTTCGCGATGGGAGGAATGGCCGCCTTTATCCCAGCGAAAGACCCGCAAGAGAATCAAAAAGTATTAGACAAGATCCAGACTGACAAATCGCTAGAAGCAAACAACGGTCACGACGGTACTTGGGTAGCTCATCCAGGTTTGGCTGACACCGCGATGGAAGTTTTTAGTGCTGTACTGGGCGAGCGCACCAATCAATTGGATGTGAGTCGTTCAGAGGATGCACCTATTACAGCGGCTGAACTACTCGAGCCTTGTGAAGGCGAGCGTACAGAAGCCGGAATGCGCCACAATATTCGTGTTGCGCTGCAATACATCGAAGCTTGGATTTCTGGTAATGGTTGTGTACCGATTTATGGCTTGATGGAAGATGCGGCGACAGCTGAAATCTCTCGTGCTTCTATCTGGCAATGGATTCAACACGGCAAGTCGCTAGATAACGGATTGAAGGTCACTAAGGATCTGTTCGAGCTCTATCTAAAAGAAGAGATTGAAGTAGTGAAACAAGAAATTGGCGAGCAGCGCTACCAAGCGGGTCGATTTGAAGAAGCGGCAGACTTGATGGCAAGGCTCACTACGAGCGATGAGCTGACCAACTTTTTAACAGTTCCTGGTTATGACTACCTGGATTAATAAAGAATAACTGTAACACCAATAACGTGAAGGATTTTCAAGGCAGATAGGGAAGTACTGCCTGAGAACGGAAACTCAACGCACACGCATAAAGTGCAAATTATAAAGAGGGATAGACCAATGACTAACTTAACTCGCCGCCAACAAATTGAAGCTCTGGAAAAAGACTGGGCAACTAACCCGCGCTGGAAAAATGTAAAGCGTACATACACTGCTGAGGAAGTGGTGGAACTGCGTGGCTCTATGGTACCAGCTAACACAATTGCACAACGTGGTGCAGACAAACTTTGGTCACTGGTCAACGGTAGCGCGAAAAAAGGTTACGTAAACTGTCTGGGCGCGCTGACAGGCGGCCAAGCTGTTCAACAAGCTAAAGCTGGTATTGAAGCGATTTACCTATCTGGTTGGCAGGTAGCGGCAGACAACAACACCGCTTCAACGATGTACCCTGACCAGTCTCTATACCCAGTCGATTCTGTACCGTCAGTAGTAAAACGCATCAATAACTCGTTCCGTCGTGCAGACCAAATCCAATGGTCAGCAGGTAAATCGCCTGAAGATGAAGGCGGTATTGACTACTTCCTACCAATCGTAGCGGATGCTGAAGCGGGCTTTGGTGGTGTGCTTAACGCTTACGAGCTCATGAAATCGATGATCGAGGCAGGCGCAGCGGGCGTTCACTTTGAAGACCAGCTAGCATCGGTGAAGAAATGTGGCCACATGGGCGGCAAGGTATTAGTTCCAACGCAAGAAGCGGTACAAAAACTGGTTGCTGCTCGTTTAGCTGCTGATGTAGCGGGTACAACAACCTTGGTTATTGCTCGTACTGATGCGAATGCGGCAGATCTCATTACGTCAGATTGCGACCCATACGATAAAGACTTTATTGAAGGAGAGCGTACTCAAGAAGGTTTCTACCGCGTTCGCGCTGGTATCGACCAAGCCATCTCTCGCGGCCTAGCTTACGCACCGTATGCAGATTTGATCTGGTGTGAAACAGCGACGCCATGTTTGGAAGAAGCACGTAAGTTTGCAGAAGCGATTCACGCTGAATACCCAGATCAACTGTTGGCGTACAACTGTTCGCCATCGTTCAACTGGGAGAAGAATCTAGATGCAGAAACCATTGCTAAGTTCCAACAAGAGTTGGCAGACATGGGCTACAAGTACCAATTCATCACGCTAGCAGGTATTCACAACATGTGGTTCAACATGTTCGAACTGGCACACGCTTACGCTCAAGGTGAAGGTATGCGTCATTATGTTGAGAAAGTTCAGCGTCCTGAATTCCAGGCGGCAGAAAAAGGCTATACATTTGTTGCACACCAACAAGAAGTAGGTACAGGTTACTTCGATAGAATGACCAATACCATCCAAGGTGGTAACTCTTCAGTGACCGCATTGACAGGTTCGACCGAAGAAGACCAATTCTAATTGGCAGAGAAACACTTCCTTAATCAGCGTCAGTAATGGCATTTTGAGCGGCAACCCTGCCGCTCTTTTTTCGTTTAAAACGTTTAAGAAACGAAATTTACACCCAAGATAACGCGTTTGCGTATTATTCTTCTGGCTCGATTTCTTCGGGTTCCACTTCTTCTTGCAGTTCCAATAAGTTAATCGCAATGGTCACAAAGTCACTGTCAGTAATGATGCCTACCAATCGACCCTTGGTGACAACAGGTAAACAGCCAACTTTGTGCTTTTGCATGTAGATAGCGCTCTCTTTAAGCCCCGCGATGGGTTCGGCAGTCATGATGTTAGTGTGCATCATTTCGTAGAGCGGTGTATCTAGAGTAAAAGATTGTTCAGCCTCATCTGGGTGCAAGCTCGATTCTTGAGCAGCAAGAATGTCGCGTTGAGTCACCAAGCCTTGTAAGTGGTTATTGGCATCAACAACCGGAATATGGCGAATATCAAGCGCATCCATCATGCTTTTTGCATCACGCAAGGTGTGCGTGCGCAGTAAGGTATGAGGATTACGAGTCATCATGTCTTCAACCTTGATCATAGAGACCTCCAGCGGCATTGTCCTTCTCTTAAATATAGAGAATATTTTTCTGTATATCTGGGAGCTAACTCGTTTTTCATCAATTAAATAGCACAATACACTTGCGCTTCTTTTTGTCTGCGTAATCTGTGTCTTATCGACGTTTTTATTAATTTGAATAAGTCGGTTTGTGTGCGAGTCAGTTGGCATTTTTGATTGATATTGAATGGATCGCCAAGGTAATCCAATGAATTGAATCGCACATTTTTATTCGCTGGATTTTCCAAGATTCGTCTCTCGAAGAAGATACGTTCAGGCTTACCAAATTGAAGACAGCAACCTAAATGAAAAGAACAACGTGTAACAAACTCATTGCGCTGGCAGTGGCGGCATTCAGTGTGCAATCTGCACAGGCGATTGTGTTAGGAGATGAACTAACCGACTCTGTTGATCGTGTTACTTTACGAGCAAGTAATATGGCAGAGTTCCCACTGTGTGGCGGCACCATGCTGACGGAGCAGTGGGTGTTGACTGCGGCACACTGCGTGGTAATGGGGCAGGGAACGAACGAAGCAAGCTACTATGTGACCCCGCCGGGCGAGTTGTCGGTGAATGCGAATGTGCACGAACTTAATTCAGCAGGGCTTGATAACTTCTATCCGGTGTCTCACGTTGTGGTTCATCCTGATTACACGCGGATTTCAAAAGCTGAGACCGACAGTAATGGCAACGTGAAACCTATCCAAACCGGTTTAGACTCAGACATCGCGTTGCTGTATCTCACGCGCCCAGTGGCAAACGCGAGCTTTGCTGATTTAGCAAACAAAGCCGACATGGAGAGTATCGAAGCGCGTTTGGCTGCGGATTGGAACGATAATTACCTGACCAATCAACGTGTCGAAAATGTGCAAGTGTTTGGGTGGGGGACCACTCAGCCGGATGCTTCTGAACCTTCCAATACGCTCAAAACCACCATTAGTACATTTTTACCCATCGACAAATGTTATGAGCGTTTAGAAATTGGCAGCAGTTTTCCAGGGATCATCGACTCAAGAGAAAACCAAACCAAAATCTGTACGCTACCAACGAAAAACCGAGTATTAGAGCCGGATAGCCACACCCAATATGGTAACTCTGCATGTAAAGGTGACAGTGGTGGTCCGCTGGTCGATGTGGCGACGGGAAAACAGATTGGTATTGTTAGCGGTGGACCTCTCATTCTTCCGACTTGTGGCTCTTTGACGATTCCAAGTTTCTACACCAAGGTGAGCCAATATTACGACTGGGTACAGTCTTACATTACTGCCGATGTGCCACCAAGTAGCTACATCATTGCACCGAACTTTATTAAAGAGGCTAATAACGAAGTCGGCGGAGATAAAGAGTGTCACGACGGTATCGCAACCAATAACTGTGATTTCAAAGGGTCAGATGATGGTGGCAGTCTCGGTCTGTGGCTATTGGGTCTATTCGTGCCCTTGGCGTGGTGGCGAAGGCGTGAGGTTTGATAGGGCGATTTGAATACCAAACGAGTAAGCAGCGTTATGCGCTGCTTTGCTTTTTAATGTTCCATTTCTGTCGGCTTAAACTGAAAAACAATGCCAAGTGATCGCGGTTTTTCACGTTTTATTACACTCTTCATCATGGCTTTTACAGTGATATTCTGGGGATTTGCTTGCTATTGCAGCATGTAAACATATACTAGTCTGCTGCGAAAAACTCGTCGCAATTTTATCGTCGTCCTAGACGTGATTTGACCAATATATAAGACAAGTAACATGCAAGTATCAGATTTCCATTTCGACCTTCCAGATGAACTTATCGCTCGTTACCCTCAGCCAGAGCGTACCGCTAGCCGACTATTACAAATGGACGGCAATACCGGAGAGCTAATTGATGGCACATTTACTGATGTATTGGGCCAAGTTCAACCCGGTGATCTAGTGGTGTTTAATAATACTCGTGTTATACCTGCTCGTCTTTTTGGTCGTAAAGAGTCGGGTGGTAAGCTAGAGGTGCTGGTGGAGCGCATGCTTGACGAGAAAAGCATCCTCGCGCACGTTCGCTGCTCTAAATCTCCAAAACCAGGTACAACCATCATTGTTGGCGAGAATGATGAATACTCAGCAGAAATGGTGGCGCGTCATGACGCTCTATTTGAACTGAAATTTAACGCTGATAAGACGGTATTAGAAATTTTGGAAGAAATCGGCCACATGCCACTTCCTCCTTACATTGACCGCCCAGATGAAGATGCAGATAAAGAGCGTTACCAAACCGTATATAACCAGAAGCCAGGCGCAGTAGCGGCGCCGACAGCGGGTCTTCATTTTGATGATGTTCTACTAGAGAAAATCAAAGCGAAAGGCGCAGAGTTTGCTTACGTCACTTTGCACGTTGGGGCAGGTACATTCCAGCCAGTAAAAGTAGAAAACATCAACGATCACCATATGCACGCTGAGTACGTAGAAGTACCGCAAGAAGTCGTCGAAGCAATTAAAGCGACGAAAGCGCGCGGTGGACGAATTATTGCTGTTGGTACTACATCGGTACGCTCACTTGAAAGCGCAGCGCAAGACGCATTGAAAAAAGGGACTGAGTTGGTCCCATTCTTTGGTGATACAGAAATCTTTATTTTTCCTGGCTACGAATATCAGCTTGTGGATTGCTTGATTACCAATTTCCACCTGCCAGAATCCACACTGATCATGTTGGTGAGTGCATTTGCAGGTTATGAGAACACCATGAATGCTTACAAGCATGCGGTAGAAAACAAATATCGCTTTTTCTCATATGGTGATTCAATGTTCATCAAGAAGAAAACGATTTAGTAAAAAATAAGATTTACGAGTGCTAGCAGTAAGCTAGGAAATAGAGCAGAACCTCTGCTTTATCTCTCGCAAGGAAAAGCGACCGCTCCTTAAAGTAGGGTAGAGCCCTAAACACTCAGTCAGACTGTTTCTCTGACACCCGGAGGCATCGTGAAATTAAAATTCGATCTTAAGAAGAAAAACGGCAATGCGCGTCGTGGTCAACTGACTTTCGAACGTGGCACTGTTCAAACCCCAGCGTTTATGCCAGTTGGTACTTACGGTACGGTTAAAGGCATGACGCCAGAAGAAGTGAAAGGTACGGGCGCAGAAATCCTACTAGGTAACACGTTCCACCTTTGGCTGCGTCCAGGTCAAGAAGTCATGAAAATGCACGGCGACTTGCATGATTTTATGAACTGGCACGGTCCTATTCTTACTGATTCAGGCGGTTTCCAAGTATTCAGCCTTGGCAAGATGCGTACTATTACCGAAGAGGGTGTGCACTTCCGTAACCCAGTTAATGGTGACAAGATTTTCATGGACGCAGAAAAGTCGATGGAAATTCAAAAAGACCTAGGTTCTGACATCGTCATGATTTTTGACGAGTGTACGCCATACCCAGCGACACACGATGAAGCGAAGAAATCGATGGAAATGTCGCTACGTTGGGCACAGCGCTCACGTGATCACTTCGAGAAGCTAGAAAACCCGAACAACCTGTTTGGTATTGTTCAAGGTGGTGTTTACGAAGATCTACGTGATGTGTCGGTAAAAGGTCTAACGGAAATCGGTTTTGACGGTTACGCGGTTGGTGGCTTGGCAGTAGGCGAGCCTAAAGAAGATATGTACCGTATTCTTGAGCACACTTGTCCGCAGCTTCCAGAAGACAAGCCTCGCTACCTAATGGGCGTGGGTAAACCAGAAGACTTGGTTGAAGGTGTTCGCCGTGGTATCGACATGTTTGACTGTGTAATGCCAACGCGTAACGCGCGTAATGGTCACCTGTTTGTGACTGGTGGTGTGATCAAGATCCGTAATGCGAAACATAAAACGGATACAACCCCGTTGGATCCGCACTGTGACTGTTACACTTGTCAAAACTACAGTAAATCGTACCTTCATCACTTAGAGCGTTGTAATGAAATTCTGGGTGCTCGTCTGAATACGATCCACAACCTACGCTACTACCAGCGTCTGATGGAAAGTATTCGTAAAGCGATTGATGAAGATCGTTTTGATGAGTTTGTTACCGAGTTCTATGAGCGTCGTGGCCGTGAAGTGCCACCACTAGCAAAAGAACAGTCATTGACGGACTAAAAAGAATTAAAGCCTTTGGCATGTCGCCAGAGGCTTTTGCTAATAAAGTAGGCTAACGCACGTTATTTTTGAGAGAGTGATCGCTATTAGTTACTCTCAGACTTGAATCTAAAATGCGAAAGCCCAACTTGTTGGATTATCAATAAAATATAATGAGGATGTTTTAATGTTTATTTCTCAGGCTCACGCAGCAGCAGAAGGCGCGCCAGCAGGCGGTGGTTTTGAAATGCTAATCATGCTTGGCATGTTCGCAGTGATCTTTTACTTCATGATTTACCGCCCACAAGCGAAACGTGTAAAAGAGCACAAGAACCTAATGGCTTCTATGGGCAAAGGCGACGAAGTTCTAACTAGCGGTGGCCTAGTGGGTAAAATCACTAAGATTGCTGAAGACAATGACTACATTTCAATCGAGCTTAACGCGAGCAATGAAGTGGTAATCAAGAAAGACTTCATCACTGCAGTGTTGCCAAAAGGTACGCTTAAGTCTCTATAAAACAGCTAAAGGATCCTCGCTGTGCTAAACCGTTATCCATTATGGAAGTACTTGATGGTATTTTTTGCCATCATCACCGCTGCGTTATACGCACTTCCAAATATCTACGGTGAAGATCCGGCTATTCAAGTTACAGGGGCGCGTGGCGCCTCTGTAGATATGTCAACGCTGGATGCTGTCACTACTGCTCTTGATAAAGAGCAACTCTCTCATAAATCCATTGCTCTCGAGAATGGATCAATTCTTGTTCGTTTTAACGACACTGACACGCAAATCAGTGCTCGTGATGTCATCAGCGAAGCGCTTGGCAAAGACACAATTGTTGCACTTAATCTTGCTCCTTCTACACCCGATTGGCTAGAAGCGATTGGCGCGTCACCATTAAAGCTGGGTCTTGACCTTCGTGGTGGTGTCCACTTCTTAATGGAAGTAGACATGGACGCTGCGATGGAAAAGCTCGTTGGTCAGCAAGAAGAAGCTTTCCGTAGCGAACTTCGTGAGGCAAAAATTCGTTATCGTGCTATCCGCCCTTCTGGCAAAGAAGCGGTAGAGGTTCTGCTACGTAACGAAGAGCAATTAGCAGAAGCGAAAGCAATGCTAGAAAAGAATCACCCGGACATGCTCTTTGTCGAATCTGATTCAAATGGCCGTTACGCTCTTACTGCGACCTTTACCGAGCAACGTTTACAAGAGATCCGTAACTACGCTGTTGAGCAAAACATTACGATTTTACGTAACCGTGTAAACGAGCTAGGTGTTGCAGAGCCTCTCGTTCAACGTCAAGGTGCAAGTCGAATTGTTGTTGAGCTTCCTGGTGTTCAAGATACTGCTCGTGCAAAAGAGATTCTAGGTGCGACTGCAACGCTAGAATTCCGTGAAGTTGACGATAAAGCTGACCTATCAGCGGCGGCAAATGGTCGTGCGCCAGCAGGCAGTGAAATCAAAATGGACCGAGACGGTCGTCCGGTTGTGCTTAAGAAGCGTGTTATTCTTGGTGGTCAAAGCATTACGGATGCAAGCTCAAGTGTCGATGAATACGGTCGTCCACAAGTTAACATCTCGCTAGACAGCGAAGGTGGTAACAAGATGTCAGCGTTCTCTAAGAAGAACATCGGTAAGCTAATGGCTACCGTGTTTGCTGAGTACAAAGACAGTGGTCGTCGTACGCCAGAAGGCAAAGTCATCCTAGATAAGCATGAAGAAGTCATCAACCAAGCGACGATTCAATCGGCTCTTGGACGTAACTTCCGTATCACGGGTATAGACTCCGCAGCTGAAGCGCACAACCTTGCACTTCTATTACGTGCTGGTGCACTGATCGCACCTATCTCTATCGTTGAAGAGCGTACTATTGGTCCATCAATGGGCCAGCAAAACATCGATATGGGTATCCAAGCGTGTATCTGGGGTATGGTTGCCGTAATGCTGTTTACGCTGCTTTACTACCGTGGCTTTGGCTTGATTGCCAACATCGCTCTAATGGCTAACTTAGTGTTGATCATTGGTGTTATGTCGATGATTCCAGGCGCTACCATGACGCTTCCGGGGATTGCCGGTATCGTGTTAACGGTCGGTATGGCGGTTGATGCGAACGTACTGATCTTCGAGCGTATCCGTGAAGAGCTTCGTGATGGGCGTAGTCCACAACAAGCTATTCACCAAGGTTACGCGAATGCATTCAGTACGATTGCCGATGCGAACATCACGACACTGATTACTGCAATTATCCTATTTGCAGTCGGTACTGGTGCAGTGAAAGGTTTCGCGGTTACTCTATCTATCGGTATCTTAACTTCAATGTTCACCGCCATTATTGGTACACGTTGTATCGTGAACCTGATTTACGGTGGCAAACGCGTTGATAAATTGTCGATCTAAGGCTGGGAATTAATATGTTTCAAATTCTAAAAGCAGAGAAGACGATCGGCTTTATGCGTTGGTCGAAAGTAGCATTCGTTTTTTCAATCTTTATGATTGCTGCTTCTATCTTCACTTTGTCAACTAAGTGGCTAAATTGGGGCCTAGACTTCACTGGCGGTACGCTAATTGAAGTTGGCTTTGAAAAACCTGCGAACCTTGAAAAAATCCGAACCGCTTTAGATGCGAAAGGTTTTGGTGATGCGACAGTACAAAACTTCGGTAGTGCTCGTGAAGTAATGGTTCGTCTTCGTCCACGTGATGACGTTTCTGGTGAAACGCTGGGCAACCAAATCATTGGTGCTATCAAAGATGGTACTGGCGAAAGCGTAGAAATGCGTCGTATTGAATTCGTAGGTCCTAACGTTGGTGATGAGCTAACAGAAGCTGGCGGTCTAGCGATCCTCGTGTCGCTGATCTGTATCCTGCTTTATGTCTCGATGCGATTTGAATGGCGTCTAGCGGCTGGTGCGGTTATGGCATTGGCTCACGATATCATTATCACGTTAGGTGTTTTCTCATTCCTACAAATAGAAGTTGACCTAACCATCGTCGCGGCATTATTAACGGTAGTCGGTTACTCGCTCAACGATACCATCGTTGTGTTTGACCGTATCCGTGAAAACTTCCGTAAGATGCGTAAAGGTGAGCCAGCCGATATCATGGACGCTTCAATCACCCAAACGTTGAGCCGTACGTTGATTACCTCGGGTACAACATTGTTCGTGGTAATTGCACTGTTCATGCAGGGTGGTGCGATGATTCACGGCTTCGCAACCGCACTTCTACTTGGTATCACTGTAGGTACTTACTCTTCTATCTACGTAGCATCAGCACTAGCGCTAAAACTGGGCATCCAGAAAGAGCACTTGATGCCACCTCAAGTAGAAAAAGAAGGCGCAGAGTTCGACGAAATGCCATAAGGCAGGTTGAGAGTCGAAAACAAAAACCGCTGAGCAATCAGCGGTTTTTTTGTATCTGAATCGAGTTTTGTGCTTGCGGAACCTCACGGTATGAAGAGCCTTACATTGCAGCTAAGTAGATACAAAAAAAGCCCCGCTCATTGAGCGGGGCTTTTTAAAGTCATCAGCGTGACGGGCTAAATATGACTTTCAAATCTTACTTAAGGATCGCGCTGTTACCGTTTTCGCGGATGTGCTTAAGGATAGATTTTACGCCACGAGCGCTTGAAGCAACAATGTTACCAGACTTCATGTACTCAGTGCCGCCAGCAAAGTCAGTTAGGATTGCGCCAGCTTCACGAGCAATAAGCTCACCTGCTGCCATATCCCAAGGTTTTAGACCTAGCTCGAAGTAACCATCAACACGGCCAGCAGCCACGTAACATAGGTCAAGAGCAGCAGAGCCGCTACGACGGAAATCAGCACATTCAGTGAATAGCGCACCAACGATCTTGATGTAAGACTCAGCGTGTTGTTTCTGTTTGAATGGGAAACCAGTAGCTAGAACAGTACCTTGAAGGTCTTTTAGTTGAGCAACACGGATACGCGCACTGTTTAGTTGAGCGCCTGCACCACGTTGTGCAGTGAATAGCTCGTTTTGCATTGGATCGTAAACACAAGCAACTTCAGTTTTGCCTTTGATACGAACTGCGATAGAAACCGCGAAAGTTGGGTAACCTTTTACAAAGTTAGTGGTGCCATCCAGTGGGTCGATGATCCATTGTACGTCTTTATCTTTACCTTCGATAAGACCTTGTTCTTCAGCAACGATACAGTGCTCAGGGTAAGACTGCTTGATAGTATCGATGATGATGTATTCTGCTTCTTTATCTACATTAGTGACAAAGTCATTAGTGCCTTTAAGAGTAGATTCTACTTTATCAGTGTTTTCTAATGATTTAGCAATATGATTGCCTGCCTTTCGCGCAGCGCGAATAGCAATGTTTAGCATTGGATGCATACGAATTTCCCAACGGATGTTAAAGAACAAATGAAAGCGGCGGCGAGTATACCAGAGATCAGCAAAAAAGGAAGTGGTTATTTTTTGTTCTAAAGTCAGTGGTTTTATTGTATTTAGCTTGAGGCGAACGAGAACAATGACCAAGAATGAGAAGAGAGGCCTGCTTCGCCCTAGGGTGTGTTAAAAAACTATGGTAACATTCTGCGGTTTTAATTTAGGTAGCAAACACAGATGTTGGATCAAGTAAAAATTGTACTCGTAGGTACCTCTCATTCAGGCAATATTGGCTCAGCAGCTCGAGCTATGAAAGTGATGGGTTTAAGCCAACTAGTATTAGTCGATCCACAATGTGAAGTGGATGAACAAACTCTTGCTTTGGCTGCGGGTGCTGGTGATATTGCTCAAAATGCAAAGATTGTCGGCACATTAGAGGAAGCGGTTGAAGATTGCAGCCTTGTGGTGGGCTCCAGTGCTCGCTCTCGTACATTAGAATGGCCAATGCTTGAGCCACGTGAATGTGGTGAGAAATTTGCGGTTGAGGGTAGAAAACATCCTGTCGCGCTCGTGTTTGGTCGTGAAAGAACTGGTCTAACAAACGAAGAGCTGCAAAGGTGTCACTACCATGTTTGCATTCCTGCTAACCCTGAATATAGCTCGCTTAACCTAGCGATGGCCGTACAAACTCTGAGTTACGAAGTACGAGTTGCGCATTTGAACTTAGAGCAAAGCCAGTTTGCCCCAAATGAGCCGGAAGAGTACCCACGTCATAGAGAGCTCGAAATGTTCTTCGAGCATCTTGAAAAGGTGATGGTTGAGACCCAGTTTATCAATAAAGAGCAACCAGGACAGGTGATGAATAAATTGCGTCGCTTGTTCTCTCGTGCTCGGCCAGAAACCCAGGAGCTCAATATTCTACGCGGCATTTTAACCTCGATAGAAAAGAAGTTCTGAATAAAGAATAACCACTTTAGGTGTAAGGATGAATACCTGAGTAAAATGGTCAAATAAATACTTGACCAAATTACTCGGGTATGGAAAAATCTTAACCATTACAAACCATGTGGATACGGTGTGGTATGAAACTTACATCTAAAGGAAGATATGCGGTGACAGCCATGCTGGATGTGGCACTGCATTCGCAACAAAACCCTGTACCTCTTGCTGACATCTCAGAGCGTCAGGGGATCTCGCTCTCTTACTTAGAGCAGCTATTTTCAAAATTGCGTAAAGCAGGTCTCGTTGCCAGCGTTCGTGGTCCTGGTGGTGGTTACCGACTTGGTGCCGACGCACACAGTATCGCTATTGGTACCGTGATTGCAGCCGTTGATGAGTCAGTCGATGCAACCAAATGCCAGGGCAAAGGAGATTGCCAAGGTGGAACACGTTGCCTTACTCACACGCTATGGCGCGACTTAAGCTCTCGCATTAGTGACTTCTTGAATAACATCACTCTTGGTGAGTTGATGACAGACAATGAAGTCCTCGAAATTTCTGATCGTCAGGACATTGATCTGGCGGTAACCCATGGGCTATCAAACAAAAATACAACCGCCGCGCCCATCGGTGTAAACGTCCGCTCTTAGCGGTCAGCTTTTTACATTGGAGTAGAGAATGAAACTGCCGATTTATCTTGATTATTCCGCTACATGTCCAGTTGATCCACGTGTTGCTGAAAAAATGGTTCAGTACATGACAATGGATGGCACATTTGGCAACCCAGCGTCGCGTTCGCACCGTTACGGCTGGCAGGCAGAAGAAGCGGTCGATACTGCTCGTGAGCAAATTGCTGACCTTCTAAATGCAGATCCTCGCGAAATCGTATTTACATCTGGTGCGACAGAATCAGACAACCTTGCTATTAAAGGTGCAGCGCACTTTTACTCGAAGAAAGGCAAGCACGTAATCACTTGTAAAACAGAGCACAAAGCCGTTCTTGACCCATGTCGTCAACTTGAGCGTGAAGGCTTTGAAGTGACTTACCTTGAGCCAGAATCAAATGGCTTGATCGATCTAGAGAAGCTTAAAGCGGCAATGCGTGATGACACAGTGCTTGTGTCTATTATGCACGTAAACAACGAGATTGGTGTGGTTCAAGACATTACAGCGATCGGCGAATTGTGTCGTGAGCGTAAAATTGTTTTCCACGTGGATGCAGCGCAATCTGCAGGTAAATTACCAATCGACGTTCAAGAGATGAAAGTTGACCTAATTTCGCTTTCTGCTCACAAAGTTTATGGCCCTAAAGGCATCGGTGCACTTTACGTTCGTCGTAAGCCTCGTATTCGTCTTGAAGCGCAAATGCACGGTGGCGGCCATGAGCGTGGTTTCCGCTCTGGTACACTTCCTACTCACCAAATCGTTGGTATGGGTGAAGCATTCCGCATTGCAAAAGAAGACATGCAAAAAGATTACGATCACGCTTTAGCGCTTCGTAACCGTCTTTTTGATGGCGTGAAAGACTTAGAAGCAGTGACGGTAAACGGTGACCTTGAGCAACGTGTACCACACAACCTAAACATCAGCTTCGCATTCGTAGAAGGTGAATCACTACTAATGTCGCTTAAAGATCTAGCGGTATCTTCTGGTAGTGCTTGTACGTCTGCAAGCCTTGAGCCTTCTTACGTTCTTCGTGCCCTAGGCATGGATGATGAATTGGCTCACAGCTCGGTTCGTTTCTCGTTTGGTCGTTTCACGACTGAAGAAGAAATTGATTACGCAATTGAACAAATCCGCGTTGCAGTGACTAAGCTACGCGACATGTCTCCTCTATGGGATATGTACAAAGAAGGGATTGATTTGAGCACTGTTGAATGGGCTCACCATTAATCTCAGGGATTGAAATAGAGGATTCGAGGTAATTTATCATGGCATACAGCGAAAAAGTAATTGATCACTACGAGAACCCACGTAACGTTGGTTCATTCGATAAAGAAGACCCATCAGTAGGTAGCGGCATGGTTGGCGCTCCAGCTTGTGGTGACGTAATGAAGCTTCAAATCAAAGTGACACCGGAAGGTATCATCGAAGATGCGAAGTTCAAAACATACGGTTGTGGTAGTGCAATCGCATCAAGCTCACTAGTAACTGAGTGGGTAAAAGGCAAGTCAGTTGATGAAGCCGCAGCAATTAAAAACTCTGAAATTGCTGAAGAGCTAGAGCTTCCACCAGTGAAAGTTCATTGTTCAATTCTTGCTGAAGATGCAATCAAAGCAGCGGTTGCAGACTACAAGAAAAAACACCAAGAATAATTATTCCGTAATATAATGGGAGCTTTGACGCTCCCATTCCAATCGAAATTTAGACAGACTAAGGTGCAGTATGGCCATCACAATGACAGAATCAGCGGCAAGTCGCGTAAGAGCATTCCTAGATAACCGAGGCAAAGGTATCGGTTTACGTCTTGGAGTGAAGACGACTGGTTGTTCAGGCATGGCATATGTACTTGAGTTTGTTGATGAGCTTAACGAAGAAGATGAAGTTTTTGAACTCTCTGGAGTGAAAATCATCATCGACAAAAAAAGCTTAGTGTACCTAGACGGTACCGAATTGGATTACGTGAAAGAAGGGTTGAATGAAGGTTTTGAATTCAACAACCCTAACGCGAAAAGTGAATGTGGTTGTGGTGAAAGCTTCAACGTCTAATTGATTGTCCTTCTGGGCAAGCGAGTCCGGAAGGCTTTACTAGGACCCGAACTTAATGAATCACTTTGAATTATTTGGGCTACCAAGTCAGTTTAAGCTGGATGGTAGCCTTCTTTCTTCTCAGTTCCGAGAACTACAAAAACGCTTCCACCCGGATAACTTTGCAACGGGATCTGAACGTGACCGTTTGATGGCGGTGCAAAAGGCAGCGCAAATCAACGATGCCTATCAAGTTCTGAAAAATCCTATCTCCCGTGCCGAGTACATCCTCGCAGAGCAGGGAGTTGAGATCCGAGGTGAACAGCAGACAATGCAAGATCCAATGTTCTTAATGGAGCAAATGGAGCTGCGCGAAGAACTGGAAGAAATTGCTGACAGCACCGATCCTGAATCGGCGCTTTTTGACTTCGATTCTAAGGTCAGCAAAATGTACAAACAGCATCTGGCAAGCGTCGAGCAAGAGCTTGATGATGGTCTTTGGGCTGAAGCCGCAGACCGAGTTCGTAAGCTAAAATTCATTGCCAAACTAAAGAACGAAATTGAACTAGTCGAAGACAAACTCCTCGGCTAGTTAGCGTGACAAGGACCTATCATGGCACTACTTCAAATCGCAGAACCGGGCCAAAGCTCGGCACCTCATGAGCATAAGTTAGCAGCGGGTATCGACTTAGGTACTACCAACTCTTTGGTTGCTTCTGTACGTAGCGGCGATGCAACTCCACTTGCGGACGAGCAGGGCCGTACTATTTTACCTTCAGTCGTTAATTACACTGAGGAAACGTTAACGGTTGGCCACGAAGCCAAAGCCAAAGCAGAGCTTGAACCAGAGAACACTATTATCTCTGTAAAACGTTTGATCGGTCGTTCATTAAAGGACATTCAGTCCCGTTACTCTTCACTTCCTTATCGTTTTAGAGAGAGTGAAAATGGTCTTCCGATCCTGCAAACGCCTCAAGGTGACAAAAACCCGATTGAAGTATCTGCGGACATTCTAAAAGCGCTAGGTAAGCGAGCAGAAGAAACGTTAGGTGGTGAGTTAGCGGGTGTTGTGATCACTGTTCCTGCTTACTTTGATGATGCTCAGCGTGCAGGTACGAAAGACGCCGCGAAATTAGCTGGTCTTCATGTTCTCCGTCTGCTTAACGAACCAACCGCCGCGGCAATTGCTTATGGCCTAGACTCAGGCCAAGAAGGTGTGATTGCGGTTTACGATCTAGGTGGCGGTACTTTTGATATCTCTATCCTACGTTTATCGAAAGGCGTATTTGAAGTATTAGCAACAGGTGGCGATTCTGCCTTAGGCGGTGATGACTTTGACCATCTGTTAGCGGATTACCTAATGGAGCAAGCGGGTCTCGAAGCCCCACTTTCTGCTGAAAAAAACCGTACGCTACTGAACATTGCTACTGCGACTAAGATTGCTTTCTCTGAGCAAGACAGCGTTGATGTTGACGTGTTTGGCTGGAAGGGCACCGTTACTCGTGAGCAGTTCGAAGATCTGATTCGCCCATTAGTGAAGAAAACACTAATGTCTTGTCGTCGTGCATTAAAAGATGCTGATGTTAACGCAGACGAAGTACTCGAAGTTGTCATGGTTGGTGGTTCAACACGCACATTGCTGGTTCGTGAAATGGTAGGCGAGTTTTTTGGCCGCACACCGCTAACAAGCATTAATCCTGATGAAGTTGTCGCAATCGGCGCGGGTATCCAAGCCGACATTCTAGCGGGTAACAAGCCTGATTCAGAAATGTTACTTCTTGACGTGATCCCACTGTCGCTTGGTATTGAAACCATGGGTGGTTTGGTTGAGAAGATCATCCCTCGCAATACCACGATTCCTGTTGCGCGTGCGCAAGAATTTACCACATTCAAAGATGGCCAAACGGCCATGAGTGTTCATGTGGTACAAGGTGAGCGTGAAATGGTTGATGATTGTCGTTCACTGGCTCGTTTCTCATTGAAAGGCATTCCACCGATGGCGGCGGGTGCGGCACATATTCGTGTGACTTACCAAGTTGACGCTGACGGCCTTCTTTCTGTTACAGCAATGGAAAAGAGCACCGGTGTTCAGTCAGAGATTCAAGTAAAACCTTCTTACGGGTTAAGCGATAATGAAGTGGCGGATATGCTGCGTGATTCAATGACTCACGCTAAAGAAGACATGCAAGCTCGTGCGCTAGCTGAGCAGCGTGTTGAGGCCGACCGTGTGATAGAAGGTTTGATTGCAGCGATGCAAGCTGATGGTGACGAACTACTATCAGAACAAGAGAAACAAGACCTGATAAAAGCCATCGAAGCCTTGATTGAGCTGCGTAATGGTGATGATGCAGATGCGATTGAGCAAGGCATTAAAGATACCGATAAAGCGAGCCAAGATTTCGCATCGCGCCGTATGGATAAATCGATTCGAGCTGCGCTGTCAGGTCAATCAGTAGACGATATATAAGAGATAAGTAGTTATGCCTAAGATTATTGTATTACCACACGACGATTTGTGCCCAGAAGGCGCAGTGTTGGAAGCAAACACTGGTGAAACCGTTCTGGACGTAGCGCTAAAAAATGGTATCGGTATTGAACATGCGTGTGAAAAATCATGTGCTTGTACTACCTGCCACGTGATCATCCGTGAAGGTTTTGATTCGCTAGAAGAAAGTGAAGAGCTGGAAGACGACATGCTGGATAAAGCGTGGGGTCTAGAGCCTGAATCACGTCTAGGGTGTCAGGCGAAAATTGCTGATGAAGACTTAGTGGTAGAAATTCCTAAGTACACGCTAAACCACGCTTCAGAAGATCACTAAAACTATCTTCCCAATATAGGGGAGAAGCAAAAGGAAGATGAGCAATGAAATGGACAGATTCTCGCGATATCGCGATTGAACTTTGTGACAAGTTTCCAGATGTTGATCCGCAAACGGTGCGTTTTACCGATCTTCATCAATGGATCATGGAGTTGGATGAGTTTGAAGATGACCCAAACCATTGTAACGAAAAGATTCTGGAAGCCGTTATCATGTGCTGGATGGATGAAGCAGACTAAGTCTGTAAAACACAGCCTAGTTAACAATTCTTACTAAAAAAAGCGGACCTTTAGGTCCGCTTTTTTATCCAATTGACATTTTTGCCCTACATAATGCTAACATCCGTGAGTTATTAAAAAGAAGCAGCGTAGGCAACGCTGCTATAAGACAAGGAGAAACCATGTCTACACAGATGTCTGTATTTTTAAGTCAAGAGTCGGCAGCACCACATTGGGGTGAAAAAGCACTGCTTTCATTCGCTGAAAACGGCGCAACCATTCATTTAGGTGAAGGTCACGATCTTGGTGCAATTCAACGTGCAGCTCGTCAGCTAGATGGCCAAGGAATTCGTTCTATTTTTCTTTCCGGTGATAACTGGGATTTAGAGAGCGTTTGGGCTTTCCACCAAGGTTACCGTAACCCAAAAAAGCATGGCTCAGTTGAGTGGTCTGCATTGTCTGAAGAAGATCAAGCAGAGCTTCAAGCGCGTATTACTGCGACTGATTTTACCCGCGATATCATCAATAAAACCGCAGAAGAAGTTGCCCCTCGTCAGCTAGCGACAATGGCCGCTGAATTCATCAAATCTGTTGCGCCTAAAGGCACAGTGACAGCTCGTATCGTCAAAGACAAAGACTTGTTGGCAGAAGGTTGGGAAGGCATTTACGCCGTAGGCCGTGGTTCTGAGCGTACTTCTGCGATGCTCCAGCTAGACTACAACCCGACAGGTGACGAGAACGCACCAATATTCGCGTGTCTTGTCGGTAAAGGTATCACCTTTGATTCGGGTGGTTACAGCTTGAAGCCTTCTAACTTCATGAGCGCAATGAAAGCAGACATGGGTGGCTCAGGCACCATCACCGGTGGTCTTGCACTGGCGATTCTTCGTGGTTTGAACAAGCGTGTAAAACTGATCCTTTGTTGTGCAGAGAACATGGTTTCTGGTCGCGCACTCAAGCTTGGCGACATCATCACCTACAAAAACGGTAAAACCGTTGAAATCATGAACACCGATGCAGAAGGTCGTTTAGTGCTTGCTGATGGCCTTATCTACGCCAGTGAACAAAAACCTGAGTTAATCATTGATTGTGCAACACTAACAGGTGCGGCGAAGAATGCTTTGGGTAATGATTACCACGCACTAATGAGTTTCGATGACGAGTTATCGCATCAAGCGCTCACTGCGGCAAACCAAGAAAAAGAAGGTTTATGGCCGCTACCACTTGCTGACTTCCACCGTGGAATGCTGCCGTCAAACTTTGCTGACCTATCGAATATCAGTTCTGGCGACTACTCTCCGGGTGCAAGCACAGCAGCAGCATTCTTGTCTTACTTCGTAGAAGACTACAAAAAAGGCTGGCTGCACTTCGACTGTGCGGGTACATACCGTAAAGCCGCGTCTGATAAATGGGCTGCGGGAGCTACGGGTATGGGCGTTCGTACACTTGCTCGTTTCCTCAATGAGCAAGCTGTTAAATAAGATTGATTGCGGCACTCTCTTGCTTGAGTGCTGCTCTTACCCAGTAAGTCACTTTAAAAACACAACTATTATTACAAGTACAGAAAGGAAACTTTATGGCTCTAGAAAGAACATTCTCAATCATTAAGCCGGATGCGGTAGAGCGAAACCTAATTGGTGAAATCTATAACCGTATTGAAAAGGCTGGCCTACGTATTGTCGCTGCTAAAATGGTTCTCCTGACTGAAGATCAGGCAAGCGGTTTTTATGCAGAGCATGAAGGCAAAGAGTTTTTCCCTCCACTAAAAGAGTTCATGACATCTGGTCCTATTATGGTTCAGGTACTGGAAGGTGAAAATGCGATTGCACGTTACCGTGAACTGATGGGTAAAACTAACCCAGAGGAAGCGGCATGCGGTACGCTTCGTGCCGATTACGCACTTAGCATGCGTCACAATTCAGTTCATGGTTCCGATAGCCCTGAATCTGCAGCACGTGAAATTGAGTTTTTCTTCCCGGAGTCAGAGGTTTTCTCTCGCTAAATTAGGCGTGATACTTCACTTGTTAGTGATGCTCTGATACAGAAAAGCCTCGGAACTTTCCGAGGCTTTTTCATTTCATATACCTAAGTTGAGTGGCAATGTTGACTGCATAAGTGATCTCTTACACGCTAACTAGTCTGACTATATAATGGGCTTTAAAGCCCAGTAACGTGAGTTATTTTTAGTCTTTTCCCTTTACGATCTCTACGCTTTTACTTTTGATAGTGTAATAGCCACTTATAGCGCAAGGGGTGCTTAAAATTTAATCATTTTTATTTTAATGCCTTAGCAAACTCAGGGTCTTACACCCCTTGTTGTAGCTGCATAAAGGCTGTACAATTCGCGCCCTTATTCTTGTTTCAGTCATTGAGAGGCAACATGACCACTGAAAAAATCAATCTACTCGACTTTGATCGCAAAGGCATGCGTCAGTTTTTCGCGGAAGAACTTGGCGAGAAAGCGTTTCGTGCCGATCAGGTTATGAAGTGGATCTACCATTTCGGTGTAGATGACTTCGAAAAAATGACAAACATCAACAAGAAGCTGCGCGAAAAGCTTTTACACAAGTGTGAAATTAAAGCACCAACAGTCGCAGAAGCTCAGCATTCTTCAGACGGCACGATCAAGTGGGCAATGAAGGTTGGTGATCAGGATGTAGAAACGGTTTACATTCCAGAAGATGATCGCGCAACGCTTTGTGTATCTTCTCAAGTAGGTTGTGCATTGGAATGTAAGTTCTGCTCAACCGCACAGCAGGGCTTTAACCGTAACTTGAAAGTTTCAGAGATCATCGGTCAGGTGTGGCGTGCTGCACGTGAAATTGGTCTTGAGAAAGAAACAGGCCGTCGCCCAATTACGAACGTCGTGATGATGGGCATGGGTGAGCCGCTTCTTAATATGAAGAACTTGATTCCTGCATTGGAGTTAATGTTGGATGACCTTGGCTTTGGTTTGTCGAAGCGTCGCGTAACCGTATCAACATCAGGTGTGGTTTCTGGTCTTGATCAGATGACAGGCAAAATCGATGTCGCGTTGGCAATTTCCCTTCATGCGCCAAACGATAAGCTGCGTAGTGAAATCATGCCAATTAACGATCGTTGGGATATTCAAGATTTCCTAGCATCAGTTCGTCGTTACATCGCTTCATCGAATGCAAACCGCGGTAAGGTAACGGTTGAGTACGTACTTCTTGATCATGTGAATGATGACATGGACCATGCTCGTGAACTGGCTGAGCTGATGAAAGACACACCATGTAAGATTAACTTGATTCCGTTTAACCCGTATCCAGGTTCACCTTACAAGAAACCAAGTAACTCACGTATCGATCGCTTCCAAAAAACATTGATGCAATATGAGCATACAGTAACGGTTCGTAAGACTCGTGGCGATGACATTGATGCAGCGTGTGGTCAGTTAGTCGGTGATGTGATTGACCGAACTAAACGTACTGCAATGTTAAAAGCGTCGCGCGGTGCTGATACCATTGAAGTAAAAGCCGTATAAACGACCGGAACTCAAAAATAGCCAGAGCCATTTGCTCTGGCTATTTTGTTTAGCGATAAGGGCATTTCTGCCAAGATTTATGACGACAACTCTCCAACTCGAGGTTATTTGGGTATAATTTCGAATTCCTTTGTCAAAGTTTGGACAAAAGCTTGAGCTATCTGTTAGTTTGAGTGTAAAGAGTTTTTGTCTTCGTTACACATTCGCTTATCATGATATGTGACATTAACGATGACACCGATAATTCTCAGCATTTTCTCACATACGCTTTGCTGATTTTTGCAAAACGGGTATTCACACTCAAATCGCTGAGAGTTTCTTAAAATTATTATTTTGGTTAACGCGTTTAGGCTAGCTATCTTTTAAAGAGGCTTAAGAACAATAACGAAAATACATAACCACGTTAGCCACTAAAACAGATTAAATACCACCATTATGACAGAACACGAAAATACGAATGAAGTGCCACTTTCTATTGAAGCTGGCACATTACTGAAAAACAAACGCGAATCTCTTGGGATGAGTCAAAAGCAAGTTGCTGATCGCCTGAGGCTTCGCGTTTCTGTTATTGAAGATATTGAAAATAACCGATTTGAGTCTCAACAAGTTGCGACATTTACGCGTGGTTACTTGCGTTCTTACGCGAAGTTCGTAGGCCTTGATGAGAAGATGGTTTTGACTGCGTTAGAGCAGACAGCAGATGTACAGCCACAAGAGCAAGAAATTGAAATGCAGAGTTTCTCTCGCAAAACAAAAGATGAGAAGCACAATAGCCGTATCATGCTCCTGACTTGGGTTATCGGGTTGGTCATTATTGGTATTTCTGCAGCTTGGTGGTGGCAAAACCAGCAAGAGAATAGCCTAACGAAGGAAGTTACGGATTCAAGTGTTGAAGCGCCGAAGCCCACAGCGCAAGAGTTAGCTGATATCGATTTAATGACGGCTGAGGAGTTAATCGCAAGTACTCCTGAAGACGTTGTTTCAACAAGTAATAATGTTGTTGAAACGAGCGAAGTACCAGTCGAGCAGGGTAGCGACCCTCTGCTTGCTGAAACTGAAAATACAACAAGCGTAGATTCTGAAGAACCTGTTGCCGTGATTGAAACTGCGGAAGAGGAACAGCCTGCGCCAGTCGTACCTGAAGGCATGACACTTCTTACTATGAAGTTTAAAGCGGACTGTTGGATTCAAGTGAAAGACACCAATGGTAAAACGCTGGTAAGTGGTACTCATAAACCAGGACAAGATGTAGAACTTACCGGAAAAGCGCCGTTTAAAGTGATATTAGGCGCACCGGAAGGGGTTACAATGACATTTGCAAGTGAACCTGTCGACCTTTCTGGGTATACTTCAGGCAAAGTAGCTAGATTCACTCTACCGTTATAAAAAATTATGCAACACGAATCTCCAATTATTCGTCGTAAATCGACGCGTATTTATGTGGGTGATGTGCCAATTGGTGATGGTGCGCCAATTGCCGTACAGTCAATGACTAACACTCGCACGACTGACGTAGAAGCGACAGTCGCTCAAATCCGAGCACTAGAAAAAGTCGGTGCAGATATCGTTCGAGTTTCTGTACCTACCATGGACGCTGCAGAAGCTTTCAAACTGATTAAACAGCAAGTTTCTGTACCATTAGTGGCTGATATTCATTTCGACTATCGTATCGCGCTGAAAGTGGCGGAGTACGGTGTTGACTGTTTACGCATCAACCCAGGTAACATTGGCAATGAAGAGCGCATTCGCGCTGTTGTTGACTGTGCTCGCGATAAAAACATCCCAATCCGTATTGGTGTCAACGGTGGATCTTTGGAAAAAGATTTACAGATGAAATACGGTGAACCAACGCCAGAAGCTTTGGTTGAATCGGCGATGCGTCACGTAGATCATCTCGATCGTCTTAACTTTGACCAATTTAAAGTTAGCGTGAAAGCTTCAGACGTCTTCCTTGCGGTGGATTCATACCGTCTGCTAGCGAAGAAAATCGATCAGCCTCTTCACTTGGGGATTACAGAAGCGGGCGGTGCTCGCGCTGGCGCTGTTAAGTCATCTGTTGGCTTAGGTATGCTGTTGTCTGAAGGGATCGGCGATACGCTGCGTATCTCTTTGGCTGCCGATCCAGTTGAAGAAATCAAAGTCGGTTTCGACATTCTTAAATCTCTGCGCATTCGCTCTCGAGGCATCAACTTTATTGCTTGTCCAAGTTGCTCGCGCCAAGAATTTGATGTAATTGGTACGGTGAACGCACTTGAGCAGCGTTTAGAAGACATCATCACGCCAATGGATGTGTCTATCATCGGTTGTGTGGTAAACGGCCCTGGTGAAGCAGAAGTTTCTCACTTAGGTCTAGCAGGCAGTAACAAGAAGAGCGCATTCTACGAAGATGGCAAACGCCAGAAAGAACGCTTTGATAACGATGACCTTGTGAATCAGCTAGAAGCTAAGATCCGTGCGAAAGCCGCCATGATGAATGGCGAAAACCGCATCGAAGTTAAAGTACAAGATTAATCTCAACGAGAATTACGGTAAGTATTGTGGCAAAAACAATTCAAGCAATTCGAGGCATGAACGATTGCCTCCCAACTCAGTCGCCACTGTGGCAAAAACTAGAAAACACAGTGAAAAATGTAATTAGCGCATACGGTTATAACGAAGTGCGCATGCCAATCGTTGAAGAAACAAACCTATTCAGCCGCGCTGTTGGTGAAGAGACAGACGTCGTTTCAAAAGAAATGTACACCTTTGATGATCGTAACGGAGACAGCCTAACACTTCGCCCTGAAGGTACGGCGGGTTGTGTACGTTCATGTATTCAAAACAGCCTGATCAACCGTGATGAACAGCGTCTGTGGTACATGGGGCCAATGTTCCGTCATGAGCGTCCGCAGAAAGGTCGTTACCGTCAATTCCACCAGTGTGGTGTTGAGGTGTTTGGTCTAAATGGTCCAGATGTTGATGCAGAGCTTATCATGATGACGGCGCGTCTATGGCGTGAGCTAGGTATCAATGAACATGTTCGTCTTGAGCTGAACTCTATCGGTTCTCAAGAAGACCGCGCAGACTACCGTACTGCACTGGTTGCGTTCCTTGAGCAACATATTGATGTGCTAGACGAAGATTGTAAGCGTCGCATGCACACGAACCCACTGCGTGTTCTGGATACGAAGAACCCTGACGTTCAAGCTATTTTAGGTGATGCACCTCGCCTTTCAGATTACTTAGGTGAAGAATCTAAAGCACACTTCGCAGGTCTATGTGAACTTTTAGACGCCGCAGGTATCGAATACACAGTTAACGAACGTCTAGTTCGTGGTCTGGATTACTACAACCGCACGGTATTTGAATGGATCACTGAGAGCCTAGGTGCTCAAGGCACCGTTTGTGGCGGTGGTCGTTACGATGGTCTTGTAGAGCAATTAGGTGGTAAACCAACACCAGCAGTTGGCTTTGCAATGGGCCTAGAGCGTCTTGTTCTGATGCTAGAAACACTAGAACTAACAGACGTTCGTCGCAGTGTGGATGTTTACGTAGTAACAGCAGGCGAAGGCACCATGATGGCAGGAATGAAGCTAGCAGAGCAGCTTCGTGAGTCTATCCCTGGCGTTCGTGTGATGAATCACTTCGGTGGTGGTAACTTCAAGAAACAGTTTAAACGCGCAGACAAAGTTGGTGCTGTAGTAGCATTGGTTCTGGGCGAAAACGAAGTTGCGGATAACACCGTAGTACTGAAAGACTTGGCTGGTGGTGAGCAAGAGACTTACAACCAAGCCGAAGTTGCAGAAAAGATCGCAGCACTGATTTAAGTCTTTTAGTAATCTAACAAAATTACATCCTAGTTCGTAAGCTAAGGCTCCCAAATGTGGAGCCTTTAAACGAAATAGGAACAATGGCAGCTAAGCTGCCATTTACATGTTTTAAGAGGACAGGAAGTGGAACTTTACGATACTGAAGAACAACAAGTTGAAGCCATTAAAGACTGGTGGAAGGAAAACGGCAAAGCCGTCATCATCGGTGCGGTTGTTGGCTTAGGTGGTCTATTTGGCTGGCGTTACTACCAGGATTCTGTGATTCAGGCGAGTGAAGCAGCTTCTCAAAGCTACACGACAGCAATGAATGCTTTGCAAGATAAAGGTACTGATGCTCAAGCTGACGTGAAAGCTTTCATTGAGTCAAATGAAGTAAAAGAATATTCAGTATTGGCTGCGCTTCAACTTGCTAAAGCGCAAGTTGAAGCTCAAGATCTTTCTGCTGCATTAGAGCAATTGAAGTGGGCGCAAAGCAACACTCAAGATGCTGCGCTGTTACCATTGATTAGTTACCGCATTGCGCGCATTGAAACGGAAATGGGTAACTTCGACGCTGCAACGGCAGAGCTAAGTAACGTCACTGATGCAGCATGGACAGGTCGTATTGCTGAACTTCGTGGCGATATTGCGATTCGCCAAGGTGACAAAGATGCCGCATACGCTGCGTATACTGAAGCTCAGCAAGCGGCAGACGCAAGCCCGACACTACAAATGAAATTAGACGATCTGGCGAAATAAGGACCGCATTGGATGAAAAGAGTCTTTAAGAAAGCCTTGCTAGGGGCGTTAACAATGGGAGTACTTGCCGGTTGTGCAGGTGAGAAAGACACCATTGTAATGGCGCCACTACCTCAGGTAGACAGTCAGTTTACAACCAGTAGTGAGTGGAGTACATCGGTTGGCGATGGTGTTGGTCATTACTTTTCAAAGCTATCCCCTGTATTTGCGAATGATACATTGTTCGTGGCAAGTCGCGATGGCTTAGTAAAAGCGCTGGATCCTGAAAACGGTAAACAACGTTGGCAAACGGACCTAGAAGAAGAGGTCATTGCTCGTCTCTCTGGTGGTATCACAGCAGCATACGGAAACCTTTACATTGGCTCTGAGAATGGTGAAGTCATCTCTCTTGACCAAGAAACAGGTGAAATTGTTTGGCGTGTAAAAGTTGGTGGTGAGGTACTGGCGAAGCCAGTTGCAGACTCAGGCCTTATTATCATCAATACTAGCCGAGGCATGTTGATTGCCCTTAATGAGAGTACTGGTGAGCAACGCTGGGCATTGAGTACAGAAGTGCCGAACCTAACTTTACGTGGTGACAGTACTCCGACTGCAATTGGCGGCGGTGTATTTTGGGGAACGGCAAATGGCCGACTCGCAGCTGCTATCGTTGAGCGTGGTCAGCTGATTTGGCAACAGCCTGTTGGTACGCCAAAAGGCGCGACAGAAATTGATCGTTTGGTTGATGTTGATTCATCGCCAATTGTGTTAGGCGGTACTCTTTTCACCATTGGATACAATGGTCAACTTATCGCCATTGATTTGCGTTCAGCGAACCCTATTTGGAAGCGTAATTACTCATCTGCAACAGACATTTCTACAGATGGTAGCCGCATCTTTGTGATAACGGAAAAAGATCATGTTGTTGCCGTTGATTCACGAAGTGGGACTGAGTTGTGGGAAAACAGCTTGCTTGAGCACCGACAACTTACAGCGCCAGTTATTGTCGGCAATTATCTCGTTGTCGGTGACACGCTTGGTTACCTTCACTGGATGGATCGCTCAACGGGCGAATTTGTTGCACAGCAGTTTATCGATGATAGCGGCTTGGCCGTTGGCCCGACGTTATTGTCGGATGGTTATGTGATTACAACTCGCAACGGCGATGTAAAGAAACTAACCATTAACGAATAATATCGTGATATAATTCACATTCGGCTCCTGGCTGGTGACAGCTAGGAGCCGTTTTGTTGTTTGAATTTATTAACCCTGACGTGGTTATAGGTAAAAAGCTGGTTTGATTTGGCATCGAGCAAGTCGTTACCTATAACTACAGAAGAAAGATTATTGTAGAGGTTGTTATGGTACCTGTTGTAGCTCTAGTAGGGCGTCCGAACGTAGGTAAATCTACACTATTTAACCGATTGACTCGCACTCGTGACGCGTTGGTTGCGGACTTTCCAGGCCTAACGCGAGACCGTAAGTATGGCCAGGCGAGACTTGGTGAAGAGCACGAATTCATTGTGATTGATACCGGCGGTATTGATGGCACAGAAGAAGGCGTGGAAACAAAGATGGCAGAACAGTCATTAGCCGCGATTGATGAGGCTGATGTTGTATTGTTCCTTGTTGACGGTCGTGCTGGTCTGACTCCTTCAGATGCAGCAATTGCTGCGCATCTGCGTAAAATTGAAAAGCCAGCGATGCTGGTGGTAAACAAAATAGATGGTATTGATGCCGATGCAGCGTGTGCTGATTTTTGGCAGCTCGGCGTGGATGATATGTATCAGATTGCGGCCGCTCATGGCCGTGGTGTGACCGCTTTGCTTGAGCGTGCTTTATCTCCATTCTTTGATGATCTATTAACAAGTGAATCTGAAGAAGGTGAGATTGAAGACCTGACTGGATTCGAAGACGAAGAGCCTCTTGTTGAAGATTACACTGAAGAAGACGCAGAAGCTGAATTCAAGCGCCTTCAAGAGCAGCCGATTAAGTTGGCGATCATCGGTCGTCCGAACGTAGGTAAATCGACACTGACTAACCGTATTCTGGGTGAAGAACGTGTGGTTGTATACGATATGCCTGGTACGACGCGTGATTCTATCTACATCCCGATGGAGCGTGATGGACGCGAATACGTACTAATTGATACCGCAGGTGTTCGTCGTCGTGGTCGTATCAATGAAACGGTTGAAAAGTTCTCTGTTGTTAAGACGCTGAAAGCGGTAGAAGATGCAAACGTCGTTCTACTGGTGATTGATGCACGTGAAAATATTTCAGACCAAGACCTAAGCTTGCTTGGTTTTGCACTGAATGCTGGCCGCTCAATTGTCATCGCCGTTAACAAGTGGGATGGCCTAGACAGTGACGTGAAAGAAAGCGTGAAGAAAGAACTGGACCGCCGTCTAGGATTCGTCGATTTCGCGCGTATCCACTTTATCTCTGCGCTGCACGGTACTGGCGTTGGTCACTTGTTTGAATCTATCCAAGAAGCATATAACTCGGCGACAACGCGTGTGGGTACGTCAGTACTGACGCGTATCATGAAGATGGCAGTGGATGATCACCAACCGCCAATGGTTCGTGGTCGTCGTATCAAACTCAAATACGCACACGCAGGTGGTTACAACCCACCGATCGTTGTTATCCACGGTAACATGGTTCGTGAATTGCCAGATTCGTATAAACGTTATCTAATGAACTACTTCCGTAAGTCTCTGGAAATTATGGGAACACCGATTCGCATTAACTTCCACAACAGTGATAACCCATACGAGAACCGTACGAATAAGCTTACGCTATCACAAGAGCGTAAACGTAAGCGTATGATGTCGATGGTGAAAAACCGCAATAAATAATGAAATTCGAATACCCAAGTTTCTACTTGGGTATTTTTTTATCAAAAGTAATCGTAAAAATGACTATCACAGCAACAAATACTCGTTTTTGTCATCAAACATGGCAATTAGAAGCACAAATACAGCTCGTTCAATCTACGGAAGAAGTGACTTACGTTATTACAGATGTCACGCCGTTCCATCCCGTTAGTCACATATGGCCGGATCACCCTGCAGACAAAGGAACGTTGAAGGTGAATGGGGCTGAGCATGACGTGGTAGATTGCCAAGTTGGAGCAGTGGAGCAGAAAAGTGGTGCGCTGTATGTGGGTAGTGACATCCCTGTAAAGCGTGATGCTGAAGGTTGGGTGTTTGTCGTCGTGCATGTTTTATCACGTACGGAATCACTTGCAATTAATGACTTGGTGACATTAGCGGTAGATAAAGACTATCAAAATGCTTTGAGCCGAGGCCACACTGCAGGACACTTAGCGTATTTGGCGTTGAATAAAGTACTAGCGGAAGACTATTGGCGAAAAGACGCAGACCGCAAAGACCCACATGGTTATTATGACTTTAATAGCTATGCGCAAGTTACGAGTTATGTCACTCCAGACAAGTGCCTCGATACGTACCGTTTAGGCAAAACACTCCGTAAAAGAGGATTAAACAGTGCAGATATGCTGAATGACCTCCAGGCGATTGCAGAAAAAGTGAATGGCCAACTGGTTGAATGGCTTCAAAGAGATACGATGATCACCATGGAATGCCACGGCGATAGATTAACTGATTCTCGCTATTGGAAGTGCGATTTAGGGGAAGGTCAATTAGCGGTAATCCCTTGTGGTGGAACGCATGCGAGCCATTTAAATGAGTTTGCTTTTATCCAAGTTAAACTCGTTGAGCTCGACGCTCAAACTATCGAAATGCACACCAATGTAAACACTGCTTTCTGAATAAGATCTTTTTATTAAATTCTAATTTTTCGTTTAATTAAATTCAAATTAGGTTTTTTATTCTGCCTTAAATTGGAATGCAGAATATGTAACTTATGCTTTCGGTGTGTGGTTATATAAATATTCTTTTAAGGGGTGATCGCTGATCAAGGAGTAAATATCAGACGATCAGTATAAGATCCTACGTATCAAGTATGGTTAGCGCCTCGTGAAACTTGTTGGGGTGGTGATGAAGATCAACATACTTGTTCGTTATTTTGAGTAGCATGCGTTACTCGAAATTGCTTAGTTTAGAGAGAGGAACGGGATATGCAGCAGAACATTTGCCCGACTTGCAATGTCGAACTGGAATGGACAGGACAATACCATTGTGAACAGTGTGAATCGGATTTTAAAAAAGTAGGTTTTTGCCCTGATTGTGAGGCGGAGCTGGAGAAGCTGCAAGCATGCGGTGCTGCGAGTTACTTTTGCAATGTGTGTAATGAACTCAAATCAAAATCACGTGTCCGATTTGAGTTCCAGAAAATCAGTTAACCAGAGTTTGTATTCAGTTAACGGTAGAACGAACGTCGCCTTCGGCTAATCGAGTAATCAATACATCTCCCGACTTTACATCTGAAGATTGCGTAATTACTTTACCTTGCTCAGTTTGAGTAATTGAGTAACCTCGTTTTAATGTCGCTAGTGGGCTGACGGTGTCCAACTTCTCTGCGGCAATCTCGAGTTGATGGCGCATAGTCAGTAACTTGCGATCCATTGCATCCATCAGCTTTTGCTCAACACGCTCTAATTTGGACTTCTGCTCGGCAAGGTGTGTTACAGGAGAATTCAATTGCAGCCGATAATGTTGACGCTCGATTCGCTGTTGGCGCAAGGCAATAAAACGACTCATCGCTCGCTGTAAGCGCATGTCCAACTCATCTAACTGTTGCGTCTGACGCTGCAAGCGATAGCTTGGGTGCTGTCTCTCTAGACGGTGCACTAATTGCGCAGATTGCTGCTTTTGTTGTGCTAGGTAGTAACGCATCGCGCTCGCTAACTTATGCTGGCGGGTAACTAAAGCTTGATCTTTGTGGCTGTTATCACGGCTTACTAGCTCAGCTGCTGCTGATGGAGTAGGCGCGCGTACGTCGGCGACAAAATCAGCTATTGTCACGTCGACTTCATGTCCAACGGCGCTAATAATAGGAATTTGGCTTGCTGCAATCGTGCGAGCTAATATCTCGTTGTTAAAGCACCATAAGTCTTCCAATGAACCACCACCTCGGCCCACAATTAGCACATCACATTCATCACGGCTGTTAGCGCGACCAATGGCTTGTGCGATTTGAATGGCTGCATCTTCACCTTGTACCACTGTCGGATAAATCACAACGGGTAGGGAAGGATCACGACGTTTCAATACGTCTAAGATATCGTAAAGCGCGGCACCAGTTTTCGATGTGATGACGCCAACACGTTTTGGGTGTTCAGGCAAAGGTTGCTTATTGGTTTGAGCGAACAACCCTTCTGCGGCAAGCTTCATTTTCAGCTCTTCAAACTCTTGCTGAAGACGGCCGTCACCTTCCGGTTGCATGCTTTCGATGATCAATTGGTAGTCACCGCGAGGCTCATAAAGAGAAAGACGAGCTTTTACTAGGACTTGATTACCGTTAGTGGGCTTGAAAGTAACGCGGCGATTGTTACCACGAAACATGGCACATTTAACTTGAGCGCGAGAGTCTTTAAGAGTGAGGTACCAGTGACCAGAGACAGGAGCTGAAAAGTTGGATATCTCTCCGACGAGCCAAACGATCCCCATTTCGTTTTCAAGGAGTAAACGAACTTCTGCGTTGAGACGAGAAACAGTAAAGATGTTTTGATTGGTCTTGGAGAGCACAGCTAATCTCTTAGACGTGAGTATGGAAATTAGCGGCAATATAATACATAGCAAGGGGGTAATTGCAAGAAAAAAATTAAAAAATTTGTGGTCAAGCGATTGCGTTAACCGTATAATCCCTCCGCAATATCTAATCCAAATGTAGCTTGTTGCTAACACAGGTTACCCTCATTATGCGAAACGATGAGATTGGATTGTTCTTTTTACTCCTCTAATTGTGAGATATTGCAAATGCTAAGAATTGCCAAAGAAGCGCTGACATTCGATGACGTACTACTTGTGCCAGCACACTCCACCGTTCTCCCAAACACAGCTGATCTTCGCACTCAGCTAACTAAGAACATCACCCTAAACATCCCAATGATTTCAGCGTCTATGGACACTGTTACTGAAGCTCGTCTAGCGATCGCGCTAGCGCAAGAGGGTGGCATTGGCTTTATCCACAAGAACATGTCTATTGAGCAGCAGGCAGCCGAAGTTCGTAAAGTTAAGAAGTTCGAAGCTGGTATGGTAACTGACGCGGTTACTGTAAACCCTGACGCGACCATCGCTGATGTTGTTGCGCTCACTGAAAAGCATGGTTTTGCAGGTTTCCCTGTTGTCACTGAGAGCAATGAGCTTGTTGGTATTATCACTGGTCGTGACGTTCGTTTTGTGACGGACCTTTCTAAGAAAGTATCTTCAGTAATGACGCCAAAAGAGAAGTTGGCAGCGGTTAAAGAAGGTGCTACACGAGAAGAAGTGCAAGAGAAAATGCACGAAGCTCGCGTAGAGAAAGTATTGGTTGTGAATGATGAGTTCCAACTAACCGGTATGATTACTGCGAAAGACTTCCACAAAGCAGAACGTAAACCAAACGCATGTAAAGATGAGCGTGGTCGCCTACGTGTTGGCGCAGCAGTTGGTGCTGGTGCTGGTAACGAAGAGCGAGTTGCTGCACTAGTTGAAGCTGGCGTTGACGTTCTACTTATCGACTCTTCACACGGTCATTCTGAAGGTGTTCTAAGCCGCATTCGTGAAACACGTGCAGCTTACCCAGATCTAGACATCATCGGTGGTAACGTAGCAACTGGTGCTGGTGCTAAAGCACTAATCGAAGCTGGCGTAAGCGCAGTGAAAGTTGGTATCGGCCCTGGTTCTATCTGTACTACTCGTATTGTAACGGGTGTGGGGGTTCCACAAATCACTGCAATCGCAGATGCGGCAGAAGTGGCTAATGACTATGGTATTCCAGTTATCGCTGACGGTGGTATCCGTTTCTCAGGTGATATCTGTAAAGCAATCGTAGCGGGCGCATCATGTGTGATGGTTGGTTCTATGTTTGCAGGTACTGAAGAAGCGCCGGGTGAAGTGATTCTATACAACGGCCGTTCTTACAAGTCTTACCGTGGCATGGGTTCTCTTGGTGCAATGTCTCAAGGTTCTTCTGACCGTTACTTCCAGTCTGACAACGCAGCGGACAAGCTAGTACCAGAAGGTATCGAAGGTCGTATCGCATACAAAGGCCGTCTAAAAGAGATCGTACACCAACAAATGGGTGGTCTACGTTCAAGCATGGGTCTAACTGGTTCTGCAACTATCGAAGATATGCGTACGAAAGCTGAATTTGTACGTATCTCTGGTGCTGGTATGCAAGAGTCTCATGTACACGATGTTCAAATTACTAAGGAAGCACCGAACTACCGTCTAGGGAACTAATTACCTAACGGAAACGTTTGCTTTTTCCTTGAAGCATTAAGAAGAGGCGAGTACACTCGCCTCGGTTTTAATCACTTAGCCTTAAAAAGACTGCTCAAAATGACTAAAAATATCCATGACCAACGTATTCTGATCTTGGACTTCGGTTCTCAGTACACTCAATTAGTAGCACGCCGCGTACGTGAAATCGGCGTTTACTGTGAACTATGGAGCTGGGATGTAGAAGAAGCGGATATTCGCGAATTCAACCCAGATGGCATTATCCTATCTGGTGGTCCAGAAAGCGTAACGGAAGAGAACTCTCCACGCGCGCCTCAATATGTGTTTGATTCTGGTGTTCCTCTACTTGGCGTATGTTACGGCATGCAAACTATGGCGGAACAACTAGGTGGCAAAGTAGCAGGCTCTAACGAACGTGAGTTTGGCTACGCTCAGGTTAAAGTTTCTGGTGAATGTGCCTTATTTAAAGATCTTGAAGCAACTCAAGACGTTTGGATGAGCCACGGCGACAAAGTAGTAGAGATCCCAGCCGATTTCGTAAAAGTTGGTGAGACAGACACTTGTCCTTACGCTGCGATGGCGAACGAAGAGAAGAAATACTACGGCGTTCAGTTCCACCCAGAAGTAACACACACAAAAGGTGGCCTACAAATGCTTGAGAACTTTGTTCTTGGCGTATGTGGTTGTGAGCGTCTATGGACATCGGAATCTATCATCGAAGACGCGGTTGCTCGCATTAAAGAGCAAGTGGGTGACGATGAAGTTATCCTAGGCTTATCTGGTGGTGTGGATTCATCTGTTGTTGCGATGCTAGTGCACCGCGCAATTGGCGACAAGCTAACGTGTGTATTTGTCGATAACGGTCTACTTCGTTTAAACGAAGGCCAACAAGTGATGGATATGTTTGGCGATAAGTTCGGCCTAAACATTATTAAAGTTGATGCAGAAGATCGTTTCCTTGAAGCTCTGAAAGGCAAGTCTGACCCAGAAGAGAAGCGTAAGACAATCGGCCACGTATTTGTAGATGTATTCGATGAAGAGTCGAAAAAGCTGAAAAATGCAAAATGGCTAGCGCAAGGTACCATCTACCCAGACGTAATCGAGTCTGCGGCATCTAAGACTGGTAAAGCGCACGTGATAAAATCACACCACAATGTGGGCGGTCTACCAGATGAAATGGAAATGGGTCTTGTTGAGCCACTACGTGAGCTGTTCAAAGATGAAGTACGTAAGATTGGTCTAGAGCTAGGCCTGCCTTATAACATGCTTTACCGCCACCCATTCCCAGGTCCAGGTCTAGGTGTTCGTGTTCTTGGTGAAATCAAGAAAGAATACTGTGACTTGCTACGTCGTGCTGATGCTATCTTCATTGAAGAGCTTCACGCTGCAGACCTATATGACAAAGTATCTCAAGCGTTCACGGTATTCCTACCAGTTCGCTCTGTAGGTGTAATGGGCGATGGCCGTAAATACGACTGGGTTGTATCACTACGTGCAGTAGAAACCATCGACTTTATGACGGCACACTGGGCGCACCTACCATACGACTTCCTAGGTAAGGTATCTAACCGTATTATCAACGAAGTTGATGGCATTTCTCGTGTTGTTTATGACATTTCAGGTAAGCCACCAGCGACTATCGAGTGGGAATAATTTTCCTCTAGACTGTTGAGTTTATAAGAACCAGCCTCCGGGCTGGTTTTTTTTGTGCTTCAAATTTGTGAATAGGGGACTCAACTTTTTTGCAGGAGATATATACATGCGATAAAATTAAATATACATTCATTTTAATTGTTTGAATATTATAAATGGTATTGCTATGGAACAGGCTGAAGTTACCTCTCTAATTCCCATCCTTATTACTCTTTTCCTCGCGCTGACCACGAGAAATGTCGTTGTTGGTTTATTCGCGGGTGTGGTGAGTGGTGTCGCTATGCTCGAAGGGACATTTGTCGAACAAGGACCACTAGACTCGTTTAGTGCGTTGATGAAAAGCTATCTACTGCCGCAACTTACCGATAGCTACAATGCTGGTGTGATTTTATTATTAGTGTTCATTGGTGGTTTCGTTGCGCTGATGGAAAAGTCTGGTGGTGGTGTTGCTTTTGCTAAAAAGGTTACTCAATGGGTTGCGAGTAAATGCCAAGCTCAACTGTCCGCATGGTTCGGTGGTGTGGTTATTTTCTTCTCAGACCTTGGTACACCGTTGATTGTTGGTCCTGTTTTTCGCCCTTTATTTGATAAGTTAAAAGTATCGCGCCAAAAATTAGCTTTTATTATCGATTCTACTTCCTCTCCCGTCGCAATCTTGATTCCTTTTATCGGATGGGGTGTTTACATCATGGGGTTGATTCAAAAAGAGTTTACTGCCCTGAATGTCAGTATGAGTGATTGGGATGCTTTCATTGGCGCGATCCCGTATCAGTTTTACGCCTTTCTTGCGATCGCGATTGTGCCGATTGTCTCTTTCTTCAAATTAGATTTCGGACCGATGGCGAAAGCAGAACAATTAGCAGAGCAGGGCTCCGACTTTGGGAAAGTGCAGGAGTCTATGAATGTGTTTACGCATAAAAATGCAAAATCCAGTTTTGTATGGGCACCTTTGCTCGTTATGCTGGTGGTTCTATGTACTATCCTCGTGCCACACGGTTTCCCATTTCAAAAAGTGGCAGGCTCAACGTTTAGGGCTGCACTCTCTTCTGCATATTTCTTCGCGGCCTTCACTTTAATTGCGCTGATGGCGTTTTATGGCGTAAGAAAGCTTTCGGATGGTATTCAGGTTTATCTGAAAGGGATGTCAAACATGATGTCAGTGGCGGTGATTCTGGTATTGGCTTGGGCGCTTAGCTCGGTTGGGAAAGAATTAGGTGCAGCTGCATACATTGCTGAACAAGCTCAAGCCGGTTTCCCTTACTGGTTATTGCCAGCGGTTGCGTTTTTACTGGCCGGTATTATCTCGTTTGCGACGGGATCATCTTGGGGGACGTTTGCCATCATGATGCCATTAGTGATCCCAACGGCCGTCGCGATTGATGCTCCATTGTTAGTTTGTATTGGTGCGGTGTTATCTGGTGGCCTGTTTGGCGATCACTGTTCGCCAATCTCTGAAACGACGATTTTGTCGTCGACAGGGGCAGGGTGTGAGCAGTATGAGCACTTCCGTACACAGTTGCCTTACGCATTACTCAATGGAATGATTGCATTAGGGTGTTTCCTTTTAGCTGGAATCAACGCCTCGCCAGTGATTGTGCTTGCCGCTATTGTTGCTCAGTGTGTGGTTTATTTTGTGTTGTCTAAACAAAAATCAACCGCGAAGCTAGACGTGGTTTCGGCAGAACAATAAAGGTAGAAATATCATAAAGCGGAGGCTCATTGGGTCTCCGCTTTTCTTTTGAGTCAAGGTAACATTTTTCTTGTGACAAAATGTGTGCGAGGACTTATTTATTCATTTTGTCTCGCAGAATCAACGCACTTAGCTCGGCGTTTTGTATATATGATCCACTATATGTCTAGTTATTCCTTGTATATTGTATTGTTAAAATCCGGAGACTAGACATGTTTGCACTCAAACATCTTCCTCTTGCATTGAGTTGTGTCCTAGCTGCACAAGTGAATGCGAGTATGAATATCCAGCCCGACCCGCAGAATCCAAACGGTTATGTCATTGCTCGTGGTGACGTTCAAGCCGTAGAGCAAAGCAAAACCTCTGACCCTATGTATGCCATTTGGTCACAAGCATTAGAGACGCGCCCGAACTCAGTGGTGGAGGCGATTGTTCCTGGAGCGGCAACCAATCCAGAAAACGTGAAGCGTGTAGAGCGTGTGTTCCCTGAAAGTGAGTGGGACTTCCTGACTCAAATGGCGGCACCTGAATACACTTACACGCGTTTCCTACGTGCAATTGGTAAGTTCCCAGCATTCTGTGGTGAGTATACGGATGGTCGAGATTCGGATGCGATTTGTAAAAAATCGATCGTGACAGCCTTTGCTCACTTTGCGCAGGAAACTGGTGGTCATATTTCGATTGATAACGTATCGGATAACCCTCTTGGATTGGAAGAGTGGCAGCAAGCTTTGGTTCATGTGCGTGAAATGGGCTGGTCAGAAGGTCAAGAAGGTTACACGACAGGTTGTGGTCAGAATGACTGGCAAAATAAGCGTTGGCCATGTGAACCAGGACAAGGTTACTTTGGACGTGGTGCTAAACAGCTTTCTTACCATTTTAACTATGGCGCGTTCTCTGAAGTGATGTTTGATGGTGATGCATCTGTATTGCTAAAAAATCCAGGCTTGGTTGCGGATTCATGGTTGAACTTAGCATCGGCTATCTGGTTCTTCCTAACTCCACAAGCACCGAAACCTGCAATGCTACATGTGATTGACCGTACTTGGGTGCCTTCACAGCGTGAGCTTGATGCTGGTATTGGTTACGGCTTTGGTACCACCATCAACGTGATCAATGGTGGTATTGAGTGTGGTGAGCAAAACAAGGATAAAGGTCAACCTGTTAACCGTATTCGTTATTGGGAAGGTCTTGCCGCCCATTATCAAATTCCAATTGAAGCTGATGAAACAAACACTTGTTGGCAGCAGACGCCTTACGGCAGTCTGAACCTAAATGGTGCGACAGACGTGCTTTACACCAACTGGGATGGTAACTGGAAATACTACTCAGATCGCCCTGGAGGCCATTCGTTTGAATGTGAGTTGGTTGGTTTCCAAACGGCTTACTCTGCGCTAGTTGCGGGTGATTACGAGAAGTGCGTAACTAACTTCTACCAATCTCATGCGGGTTGGCCTGAAGTTCGTGTGGTTGACAAGTTAGATCCTGTAGATCCGGTCGATCCACCTGTAGGTGGCGTGGCGGCTTGGGATGCAGGCAAAGTGTATAACACTGGTGATCAAGTTTCTTACCAAGGTGCTGTTTACGAAGCGAAATGGTGGTCACAAGGTAATGAGCCAACGCAAGGTGACCCTTGGAAGTTGGTTTCAGGCACTCCGACGGAGCCGCCAACAACGGAACCTGAACCACCGGTGACTGAGCCAGAGCCGCCCGTCACAGAACCTGAGCCACCAGTCACCGAGCCAGAACCACCAGTGACAGGTAATTTTATTCAGTGGGAGCCGGGCGTAACGCAAGTGGCTAACGGTGATAAAGTGACGTACCAAAACAAATGCTTTGTCGCAAAAAACGGCCCTGGAGTGTGGGAAACCCCAACGCAAAGTAACTGGTTCTGGGACGAAATCTCTTGCCTGTAGTTGATTGAAAAATAGTCTAACTATCTATAAAGACTCTGCTTTTTAGCGGGGTCTTTTTTTATTTGAGCGGCTGCTTATTTATGGAATCTAAGTTTTCAATAACAGTTTTTCTCTTTTGTTCTGGGGCCCATTAAAATTCGCGCGCATTTTTTATCAACATTTTTGAAAAAAGGTATTTGTACATGTCGACAAAACTGGCTAACCCAGCACCGCTAGGTCTAATGGGTTTCGGTATGACCACTATTCTGCTCAATATTCATAACGCAGGATTTTTCCCAATTGACTCTATGATTCTAGCGATGGGCATCTTTTACGGTGGCCTTAGCCAAGTAATCGTTGGCATCATGTGCTTTAAACGCGGCGACACGTTCGGCACAACTGCGTTTACTTCTTACGGTCTATTTTGGCTAACACTAGTAGGCTTGATCGTAATGCCTCACATGGGTCTTCCTGCAAGCCCAGCAAGCTTTATGGGTTGGTACCTAGCGCTTTGGGGCATCTTCACTGGTTTCATGTTCATTGGTTCTCTATGCTACCCAACAGCGAAGCAAGTGGTATTTGGTTCTCTAACTATCTTGTTCTTCCTACTCGCAGCTCGTGACTTTACTGGTAGTGAAGTGATCGGTGCTATCGCTGGTTTCGAAGGTATCTTCTGTGGTGCAAGCGCGATTTACTTCGCAATGGCACAAGTACTAAACAACGAATTTGGTCGTGAAGTTCTACCTGTAGGTAAAGCAAAAATCGCTCGTAAAGTTGAAGCTGTCGCTGCTTAATCCTTTACACATAATGCAGAAAAGGGGATTAACCAATGGTTAATCCCCTTTTTTATGCTCTTAAACGGACCACTGCTTTTTCTTGTTTATGCGTTAAGGCTATGTTGATGGTTGTTCAACAGTTTCTGTAGTACTGTTGTCTGCCGTTGGTGCCTTACCCGTTTTACGCTTGTACTTATCTTCCCAGTAATCTGCGCCTTTAATGCCTAGCGCTACAGGGTTGAATGTAAAGTCGGTCACACCACGTTTTTGTTGTTCTTCGTAATCGTTCAATGCTTTGAGAGCTGGTTTCGACATAAAGAAGATGATCAAAATACCGACGATGTTAAGCCATGCCATTAGACCTACACCTACATCACCCATCGCCCAGGCTAAGTTGGCGGTTTTCACGGTTCCGTAGAACACGGATGAAATAATGATGACTTTCAGAATAAACATCAGCCCATTTACTTTGAATGTACGACGAATGTAAGCAATGTTCGTTTCTGCAATGTAGTAGTAAGCCAGAATGGTCGTAAACGCAAAGAAGAAGAGTGCGATTGCGATGAATGGCTTACCCACACCAGGTAGCGCACTTTCGATCGCCATTTGCGTAAATACAGGACCATTCGCACCAATATCAGCCGGTAGGTTTTGAATTAGGAACGTACCTTCAACTGCACCATTTACGTTGTACGCGCCAGTGATAAGAATCATAAACGCGGTTGCTGAACACACAAGTAGTGTATCGATGTAAATAGAGAAAGATTGAACAAGACCTTGCTGAGCTGGGTGATCAACACTCGCTGCAGCTGCAGCGTGAGGACCAGTACCTTGACCTGCTTCGTTGGAGTAAACGCCACGTTTTACACCCCAACCGATTGCCGCACCAACACCTGCCATTGGTGTGAACGCGTCACCAATGATCATGCCGAAAATGCGTGGAACCTCACCAATGTTTAGAAGGATGATGACAAATGCAGTGATGATGTAAGCCAGCGCCATAAATGGCACAACGATTTGGGTAAAGTTCGCAATACGTTTTACGCCACCGAAGATGATGAAGGCCAGAATGACACAGACAACCGTACCAGTGAAAATTTTAGCAAAACTGAAGGTACCAATAGCGGTTTCAATCATGTCACCTGAGCCAAATGCTGCTTCTACTGCGTTACCGATGCTGTTCGATTGAACGCCAGGAAGTAGAACACCACATGCAAAGATGGTTGCGATAGCGAAGATCCAAGCGTACCATTTTTGTCCCATTGCTTTTTCAATGTAGTAAGCAGGACCACCACGGAATTCACCTTCGTCTTCTTCTTTATAGATTTGCGCAAGTGTCGACTCTGCGTATGCGGTTGCAGCGCCAAAGAAGGCAACGACCCACATCCAGAATACGGCGCCTGGGCCACCGAAACCGATAGCGGCAGCAACACCAGCAATGTTACCTGTACCTACACGGCCAGATAGTGAAACGGCAAGTGCCTGAAATGACGATATCCCTTTTGTTGAACTCTTCCCTGAAAGTAATAAGCGCCACATCTCAAAGAAGTGACGAATTTGTACAAAACGCGTCATGATTGAATAGAACAAACCTGCGCCAAGGCACAGATAGATCAGTACCGGGCTCCAAATAATTCCATTCAGAAAATCAACTAATGACTGCATGAGTATTTTCCCTGTTAGTTGTGTTTGTGGTTGTTTTTCACACAATACATTACCCTTTATGTAATGCAAATGTTAACTTTTTTGGCTATAAATCCTTTGTAGCGTGATGGTGAACACAGAATGGAGAGTGATTGTTAAAATTTAGTTCTTGTTGCTTATTTGCTCCTTTGGGGTAGAAGATTTGTCTGATGATTAAATATGCAGCATATTGTCATTAAAATGTGCTGCATATTTGATGAGTTAAAAATGCCAAATGTTATGCATTTTGTAGAGTAAAGGCCTGTTTGTTTTTTATGCAGATATGTCCTTATGCATAACGGCAAAGGTTAAGCTCTGTGTCATCCATCACTTTCGCTTTTTCGCCAGCCATAATGCTCGCTAGCAATTGGCCAGAACCACAAGCCATAGTCCAACCCAGAGTGCCGTGTCCGGTGTTAGTAAAAAGGTTATCGTATTTAGTTGCGCCAATAATCGGTGTGCCATCAGGCGTCATTGGTCTAAAGCCACTCCAAAACTCGGCTTGGTTAAAGTCGCCGCAGCGAGGGAAAAGATCACGGATGACCATTTCGATGGTATTTTTTCGTTTTTGCGGAAGGGAGGCATCAAACCCTGCTAATTCTGCGGTGCCCGCTACGCGAATTCTGTCATCAAACCGAGTCATGGCGACTTTATAGGTTTCATCCATCACAGTAGAGCGAGGAGAGAAGTGCTCATCTTCCATTGGGATGGTGAGCGAATAGCCTTTTACTGGATAGACAGGAATCTCAATGTCGATTTGCTTGAGTAGCGCTGTAGAATAGCTGCCAGAGGCAACCACATATTGGTCCGCTTTAAACTGTCCTCGGTTCGTTTGGACACCCATGATCTTTTTACCTACTGTAACCCAATTGCTTACTTCGGTGTCGAACTCGAACCTGACGCCATGGGCCTTAGCGAGCTCTGTTAGTTGTTGGCAAAACTGATAGCAATCGCCTGTTTCGTCATCTGGCAGGTGCAAGCCACCAACCAGCTTATCTTTCACAAGATCCAGTCCAGGTTCTTGTTCAATGCAGCGTTCTACGTCCATCAACTCAAACCGAATCCCGCTTTGCTCTAGAAGCTGCATATCCTTTTCAATGGCTTGCAGCTGTTGAGGCGTTCGAAATACTTGCAAGGTGCCGAACTGGCGACCTTGATATTCAATGGCATGTTCTTGACGTAATTGTTCCAGACACATGCGGCTGTGGTTAGCAATAGAAAGCATGCGAGCTTTGTTGACTTGATAGCGAGACAGGGTGCAATTGGCCACCATCTTACTTGCCCAACTGATCATATCGGCATTGAGGGTTGGCTTGATTTTGAGTGGAGCATGCTCTTCCATTAACCACTTTATGGCTTTAACAGGAACACCAGGCGCAGCCCAAGGCGAAGAATAGCCGTACGAGATCTGCCCAGCATTGGCGAAACTTGTTTCCATTGCACTGCTTGGTTGACGGTCAATAACGGTAACTTGATAGCCTGCTTGAGATAAATACCAAGCAGAGGTTAAGCCGATGACGCCGCTGCCTAATACGATGACTTCCATTGATGTACTCCACACATTTATCTGAGTGGTTAGTTTCTTTTCTTTACCTTTTGTTAACAATCGATATAAATTACATACAGCGTTTAGAAAAACTATAGGCTCAAGGATGAGAAGTAATTTAATAAGTAGCTTGTGTCTGTTTAGCCAAGTCGCGGAGCACAGCAGCTTTACTGGCGCGGCTAAGTTTTTGCACCTCACTACGGGAGCCGTGAGCCAACAAATTATTCATTTGGAAGCGTTATTAGGTTTTACTTTATTTGAACGCCATTCCCGCGGTATTCGTTTAACCGCTAAAGGCACTCAGTTACACCAAGCGACGCAGTTTCACTTTTCCGAGCTGAGCAAACTGCTTGATGAGCTCAAAGTAGAAAAGCACACCAATGAGATTCGCTTAAAATTAACGCCTTCTTTTGCTTTTAAATGGTTAGTCCCAAAGCTGGAAAGTTTTCATCACGAGAACCCGGATATCCAAGTGCAAATCTTCGCGGAAGGGGCGTTGGTAAATAGTGAGATAAAAGATTATGACGTCGCGATAGACTATGGTCTTCATCCTTACCGAAATGCTAACGCGGAGTTGATTTTGGATGAGCAACTGCTGCCCGTAATGAGTCCGAAGTACCTTGAGGATCATGGTTGGCTAAAAGTGCCTTTTGATGAACAAGAATCCTCAATGTCAGTGAAGAAATGGCAGGAGGCGACGCTACTACACGATGCGATGCCATGGGAAAAAGCGACGCGTGACTATGAGTGGCTATATTGGGCGTCAGCAATGGGATTAGACTTTAAAACCGATGTTGGACACTTTTTCAATAGAACGGATATGGCGATGTCTGCGGCGGAAGCAGGAGTTGGGATTGCGATGGCACGAATGGCACTGATTGAGGATGAATTGACGACAGAGCGTTTAGTTTCTCCCTTTCAGCCGGTTCCAGCCAATGCAGGGTACTACTTGATCATGAACACACGAAGCCAGTCCACAAACAAGTTTCGTACTTGGTTATTACAGCAAGTGGCAAACAAATAGATATAGTACTTGGTGAGTCAGATAGAAAACACCGCCTCGATGACGGCGGTGTTTTATTTGGGATTACTGCCGTTGATAAACCGACTCGCCTCGGCTGATGGTTTCTTCCACGTTTAGGTCTTTTAGCACCTTAGGTTCCACTTTCAATGGATTGTTATCGAGGATGATTAAATCCGCATTTTTGCCCACTTCGATAGAACCTTTATACGACTCCTCAAAGTGTTGGTAAGCCGGCCAAATGGTCATGGCTTGCAGCGCGGTGTACGTGTCAACGCGCTGATCTGGCCCCAGTACTTTATCGGTTCTGGTGGTGCGATTGACGGTCGCATCCAATACTCGGAATGAACTTGGCAGCGCCACAGGTGCGTCATGGTGTGTACTGAATTTTAACCCCGCCTTTCTCACCGCTTGAGTTGGTGAAATGAAATCGGCACGAGGATGGCCGAGTACCGAGTCCACATGCCAGTCACCCCAATAAAAAGTATGCATTGGGAATAGAGAAGGAAAGATGCCTTGCGCAGCTAAGCGATCCACTTGGTCTTGGCGCATGGTTTGGCCGTGAATGAGTACAGGTCGGCGGTCTTGTTTTCCTAGCTTTTCATTTGCTTTGGTCACTGCGTTGATAAATTGCTCGATCGCAGCGTCACCATTGGCATGCGTCAGCACTTGCCATTCATTTTTAAAGGCCGTTTCTACGTAATCGTAAGCTTGTTGATCTTCAAAGGTTGGGTAGCCAGCGTAGTCTTTATCTTGTCCATGTGGAGGGTGGAAGTAAGGCTGACTTAGCCATGCCGTTTTACCTTGTGGAGAGCCATCAAAGTTCAGCTTTACGCCACCGATGCGGAAATGGTTTTTGTACTCTGGCGTGTTGTATTCCGAGTCCATAAAATCACTGCTCGATACCATATCGGCGTAAGCAACCAAGTCGATCATTAGCTTGTCGTTTTTCGATGCGCGTTTCATCGCTTCATAACCTTCTGATGTTGCTCGTCCTTCTTGAGCCGTGGTATAGCCATATTTCGCGTACAAACCTTGCGAGGCTTCTAACATGCGATCTTGAAGTTCTGAATCAATCAACTTATTGAGGTTGAACAGCATTGCAAAGTGCGCGTTTTCTTCTAGGACCCCATTTGGTTCTTGGCTGTTTTCCATTCGGCGGATAATGCCACCTTTTGGATCTTCCGATTCTGATGTGATGCCTGCTAGCTCTAACGCTTTACTGTTTGCGACACTCAAATGCCCCGAAGTATGGATGATTAATACAGGCTTATCTGTGCTGACTTTATCGAGATCCGCTTTGGTAGGGTAGTAATCCAGTTGGGCGTCGTCGTAACCAAAACCTAAAATCCATCCGGTTTTCTCAATGAATAGGCGTTGCGTATTATTGTTCTCGGCATTTTTCAGAGTTTCGATGATTTTCGCAACGGTATCGGCTTCGCCATCAGGAGATGGCAGCACGTTTGCGACCATGGCTTGCAGACCAACACCATACACATGACTGTGCGGATCAACAAAGCCAGGCAACATAGTTTTGCCTTTTAAGTCGACCAACTGTGTTTTACCGAACTTGTGTTCCATCGCTCCATCTTTGCTGCCGACATAAATGATTTTCTCGCCTAATGTCGCGACGGCTTCGGCGTACTCTGGCTTATCGCTAGCCATGGTTAGGATATCGCCACCATAATAAATTTTGTCTGCGGCGGTTACTTTTAGCGGCTCGGCGACGGCTTCTTTCGCTTCTTCAGAAAAACACCCCGTTAAAGCAAGCCCAGATAGGGCAATGGGGATCCAGTTTTTGTTCATCGGTCATCTCCATACAGAGTAAGGTTTTTGCCTATTGCCCCCATCTCAATGAGTTTGAGAACTCAATAGGTCAAATTCACTTTAGTTCATATTGAAGGAGGATTATCAACAAGATTAAAGACTTTCAATCAAGCGCAAGTTATACCTATCGATGAATATCAAAAATGTTACCTTTTCCCATTTCATAAACGTTTCTGGACTTGGGCAATGTGACCCATAACGAGGTTCTGTGGTTAAAAAGTCGGCATGATAAGTCCACGATTTATCTCGATGACGCTCAAGGAAGAACATGAAAGACGAAACGCTATCCATCCATTTTGGTTACGAAACTGACCCTACCACTAAATCTGTCGCGACGCCGATTTATCAAACGGTCGCGTACGAGTTTGATAACGCGCAGCACGGCGCTGATCTGTTTAACTTGGAAGTACCGGGGAATATCTACACTCGCATCATGAATCCGACTAACGACGTTCTGGAAAAGCGCATGGCGGTGTTAGAAGGCGGCATTGCCGGGTTGGTCGTGAGTGCGGGGAGTGCAGCGATTAACTATGCGATTCTGACGTTAGCACAAGCGGGCGATAACATCGTCTCTACGCCGCAACTTTATGGCGGTACTTACACCTTGTTTGCGCACATGTTGCCAAATCAGGGGATTCAGGTGAAGTTTGCCAAAGATGACAAACCAGAAAGTTTGGCTGAGTTAATTGATGAAAATACCAAAGCGGTGTACTGCGAGAGCATTGGTAACCCAGCCGGTAATATCATTGATTTAGAACGTGTAGCGGAGCTTGCTCACGCACAAGGCGTACCTGTGATTGTGGATAACACCGTCGCGACACCAGTACTGTGCAAACCCATCGAATTCGGTGCGGATATCGTCGTTCACTCCCTCACTAAGTACGTTGGTGGACACGGCACCACATTGGGTGGCGTGATTGTGGATTCCGGTAAATTCCCTTGGGCGCAGCACAAAGACCGCTTTCCCGTTTTCAACCAACCAGAACCTTCTTACCACGGCGTGGTGTATACCGAAGCGTTTGGTGAGGCGGCATTTATCGGGCGCGCGCGTACCGTACCATTGCGTAATACCGGATCGGCATTATCACCGATGAATGCATTTATGCTTATGCAAGGGCTAGAAACGTTACCGCTGCGTATGGAGCGCCATACCGAGAACACTCTCAAAGTGGCTGAGTTCTTGGAACAGAATGACAAAGTCAGTTGGGTGAGTTATGCCGGATTGCCAAGTTCTGAACACTTCCATCTCGCCGAAAAATACATGAAAGGTAAGCCTTCTGCGATTTTGTCGTTTGGTTTAAAAGACGGCTATGACGCAGGTGTGCGCTTTTATGACGCTCTGAAAATCTTTAAGCGTTTGGTGAACATTGGCGATGCAAAATCATTGGCTTGCCATCCAGCATCGACGACTCATCGTCAGTTGAGCGAAGCAGAACAAAAACAAGCTGGTGTGTCACCAGAGATGATTCGTTTATCTGTAGGTATTGAGCATATTGACGATATTCTAGCCGATTTAGAACAGGCACTAAACGCGTAAACGATTCTGTTTTTAGCTTTTGGTTACCCATAGGCCAGCCTTTAAAAAAGCTGGCCTGTTTTTATTTTATTATTTAAATATCAAAGGCTTTGGTTCTTTTGGTTTGTGGTATTCCAAAAGCTCATAGAGGGTGAAATTTATTCCCTTGTCACGTTTGGGGTTGTTCCTGATGATGTGTGCAAATCTTATACATTGGAAGGGACTCAAATGTCTTACGTATTTCACCGTCATTGCCATGCCACGCTGCCAATCATCGATAAAGGTGAGGGTGTTTATCTATTCGATAAGCATGGAAAGCAATATTTTGATGCTTGTGGTGGTGCTGCGGTATCAAACCTTGGCCACAGTCATCACGCAGTTAAAAAAGCGATGTTGGAACAGCTCGAGCGAGTGCCATTTGCTCATACTGGATTTTTTACTAGTGACAACAGTGAGCGCCTAGCAGAATTGATTTGTCAGCACATGCCTGAACAGTTCAACCATGTGTACTTAGTCAGTGGCGGATCAGAAGCGGTGGAGTCGGCACTAAAGATGGCGCGGCAGTATTTCGTGGAATCAGGTAAGCCAGAGAAAAAGCAATTCATCGCGCGTCAGCAAAGTTATCACGGCAATACGTTGGGAGCTCTGGCGGTCGGTGGTAATGAATGGCGACGTGAACCGTTCAAACCCATCTTGCATCCGAGCCATCACATTGCCCCTTGCTATGCTTATCGGTATCAGCAGACTCATGAGTCGGAATTGGATTACTCATTGCGAGCGGCGAATGAACTTGAGGCAAAAATTCTTGAGTTGGGGGCTGAGAATGTAATGGCTTTTGTCGCCGAGCCTATTGTGGGAGCCACCGCTGGAGCTGTGCCTGCAACGCAAGGTTACTTCAAACGTATTCGCGAAATATGCGGCCAATACGATGTGTTACTGATCTTGGATGAAGTCATGTGTGGCATTGGGCGAAGTGGCAGTTTTTTTGCGTTTGAGCAAGAAGAGGCAGAGCCCGATCTGGTTTGTATGGCTAAAGGGCTTGGTGCGGGTTATCAACCTATTGGCGCGGTGGTTGCGAATGATCGAGTCTATCAAGCTATTGCTGATGGAAGCGGTTTTTTCCAACACGGTCATACCTTTATGGCACACCCTGTGGCGTGCGCTGCCGCCGTGGCAACAATTGAAACCATCTTCCAAGATGACTTATTAACGGCGGTGAATCGGCAAAGTGTTTTGCTGCGTAATGAGCTTACTTCTGCATTGGCCCATTTACCGTACATTGGCGACATTCGTGGTAAAGGCTTGTTTTTTGGCATTGAGCTGGTGGCGGATAAAGAAAGCAAGTCGCCTCTGAGTAAAGCCACATTGGCAGACAAACGCATCAAACAGCGAGCCATGGAAAATGGCTTAATGTGCTACCCAATGGGCGGAACGATTGATGGCGTTAATGGGTACCATATTTTGCTCGCACCGCCATTCATTATTCAGTCTCATCATATTGATGAACTAGTCGGCAAACTCTCACTGACGTTAAAAGAGGTGGCGGAGACATGGAAGTAGCAAACCAATATTTGCGAGAATCTATCGCCATTATCGTGGCTCCAAACGGCGCAAGAAAAACCAAGCACGATCACGTCAACTTACCCATGACAACAGACGAACTGGTTGCAGAGGCTATCGCTTGTCAAACGGCAGGGGCTGCCATGATCCATTTGCATGCTAGGGGCGCTAACGGACGTCATTCATTAGACATCGACGACAACATGGCAATTTACCATGCCGTGAAAGAAGCGGTGGGAGAAACCATGATGGTACAGCTCACCACAGAGGCGGTGGGCTTGTATTCTCCGCCACAACAGATGGCGTTAGTTAAAGCTGTGAAACCAGAAGCGGCTTCTTTCGCATTGAGGGAGTTAATCCCCGATCGCGCAAGTGAGAAAGAAGGGCATGCCTTTTTCCATTGGTTGGCAGAAAACAACATCGTGAGCCAAATTATTCTCTACGATACAACCGACATTGAACGTTATTTTCAACTGCGTGATGCGGGCGTGTTACCTAAAACGCATCAGCATGCATTAGTGGTATTAGGGCGTTATCAACAAGCTCAACAGTCTTCGCCATGGGATTTGCGAGGTTTGAATTTGGCGCGTTTTGTCGAAGAAGAAATTCGATGTGCCATTTGTGCTTTTGGCGCGCGAGAGCAAGACTGTTTAGCGAGTGCGATGTTACTTGGATTCGATGTGAGAGTGGGGTTTGAGAATAACCACGTCGATGTGGCAGGCGAGTTAGCAATCAGTAATGCGGCTCAGGTGGAAGCTCTACGCGATGTGGCTAGACACTTTGCGATTCCTTTACACAGTGCGCAAAGTTTGCGTTCAGTTTTGAAGTAAATCTGTTCGCGGCAAGAAAAATAAAGAAGAAAGGAAAGTAAAAAGGCTCCATCGGAGCCTTTTCGGTATTTGTCGTTAGTTTTCGGTTTGCACTGCGGGTTGGCGTGCGGGATGTTTGATAAACACCGCAACAACAGCAGCTATCGCTAATGCAAAGCAGTAGTAAGAATTAGCAACTACTTCAATTGGCGATAGGTTGAATACGGAACCTAGCAGCAACACTTGAGCGCCGTAAGGCAACACGCCTTGCACCACGCATGAGAAAATGTCTAACAAGCTTGCTGAGCGGCGAGGAGAGACATTATTCTCTTCCGCCAGTTGGCGAGCAACGCTGCCCGATACAATGATGGCTACGGTGTTGTTTGCCGTACAGCCATTGACCATCGACACCAAGCCTGCGATACCTAGCTCACTCGCGCGGCTGTTGGCATGCTTAGAGTGGCTAGAGCCAAACGCGTGGATAAGGCTGCTAACGAAATTGGTTAGGAAAGCAAGGCCGCCTTGACGACGCATCAGTTCACTCAAACCACCAATTAGCATGGACAACAAGAAGATCTCTTGCATGTTACCAAAGCCTTTATAAACGTCTTGGGCTAGATTAGTCAGTCCGTAATTGTCAATCGATGCCAAGCTCACGCCGCCAGCCAAAAGGATACCAATCGACAGAACCACAAACACATTCACACCAGATACCGCTAGGATCAAAATAGTGATGTACGGCAAGACTTTTAGCCACTCAATATCGCCAGTTGCAGGCACTTGAGTCGCTGTACTGTTGAAAGCGAACACTGCAATCGCGATCAACGCCGCAGGCAAAGCAATACGAATGTTCTCTTTAAACTTGTCTTTCATCTCACAACCTTGAGAGCGTGTCGCCGCGATCGTGGTGTCAGAGATGATAGAAAGGTTGTCACCAAACATAGCGCCGCTCAGCACAACGCCTGCGGTTAACGGTAAGCTCATCCCGGCTGATTCAGCAATGCCTAACGCTACGGGTGCAACGGCTGCGATGGTACCCATCGAAGTGCCCATTGCTGTTGCGATAAAAGCAGAAATCAGAAAAATGCCCGGTAAAATCATACTGGTTGGAATTGCGGATAAACCAAGGTTCACCGTTGCATCAACACCGCCAGAGGCTTTTGCTACAGCAGCAAAGGCACCAGCAAGAAGATAGATCATACACATTGCGATGATGTCTGGGTGGCCAACACCACGCATGAAGTGTTCGATTGAGCGGTTAAGTTTCTCTTTACTTAAAAGAAACGCAATGATGATGGCTGGTAATACCGCGATGGGTGCAGGCAGCTGGTAGAAGGCAAATTCAACGCCTTGCAAAGATAAGTAAGTGCCTACGCCAATAAACAGCGCAAGGAATACAATCAATGGGATCAGTGCGACCGCAGAAGGTGCAACTGTTTTAGTTGTTTGTTGGGAACCGGACATGTAAACGACAATGTTAATAATAAGAGAGAAGAGCAGACTAATATCACATTTACGCATTGTCAACGTCTAGACGTCTAAATGGCTGTTTAAATTTTGCACGTAAAGAAAAAGATAAAAGCTCGTATTACGTATCTCACTGATACCACGAGCTTTAGTTATGCGCCAATGAAGAGGCTGTCGTTATTGCATTGATTTGGCTTTTTTGCGTTTAACAATACCTAAAACCATCCACGTAAATAAGACTGCAGCAAATGCCCATACCAGATATTTGTATTCGGTGTACAGGTTGCTCAACACGCTTAAATGTTCAAATGCAAAGTGAGTTAACAAGCTGAATACCAATACCCAAACCGTCGCCGCGAGGGCGTTACCGAGCAAAAACTCTCTACGTGGCATTTTCGCGATACCGCACGCAAGAGGCATAAATTGCTTCATTCCTTCAATAAAGCGACTGACGACCAAGCACGTAGGGCCGTATTTCTGGATAGTCAGTTGAAGTGTTTGCATCTTCGGGCCAGAGATATAGCCTTTTTTATCCAACCAGCCTTCAAAGTAATACCCGATTAGGTAACCACAGGTATTCCCCAAAAAGCAGCTTAGCCACGATACCATCATAACCATACTTAGGTTCATGACTTGTTCTGAAGAGAGCAAAGATGCCGCGATCATCAGCGATTGACCAGGCATCGGTACACCTATCCCTTCTAGAAATATACTGACAATCAGCGCCAAGTAGCCGTATTGCTCGAGCAAAGGCTTCATTGACATGAGAAGTTCGTTAATGTGTTCCAAAAGCTTTCCCCTAATAAAAGCGGAACGAAGTTGGAGTGATACTCCGAATGTCCTACTGGGTCAATTCTTGTTTCTTACCGCTGAGAAAAACTGACATGCCTCTGATTATTGTGCGGAATCAATCTGCTGCTTGTTTTATTCGCCGCCACGCTCCCGTGTGGCGGCGAATAAGGTACACCATTATGACTCTTTAGCTTTAGTAAATGCGCCATACAAATCAAGGCGTCGGTGACGTAAGTTGGTTACTGAACCCTCGGTATTAAGTTGCTTCAACTTAGTCAAATCAACATCGGCGAAGATCATCATTTCGGTGTTGGCGCTTGCTTCTGTCAAGGTTGCATCGTGCGGGAAGTAGATATCCGACGGTGAGAATACGGCAGATTGCGCGTACTGGATGTCCACGTTATCAACACGAGGTAAGTTACCAACACTGCCACCAATTGCAACATAGCATTCGTTTTCAATGGCACGAGATTGGGAACAAATTCGTACTCGTTGATAGCCATTTTTTGTGTCCGTCCAGAAAGGAACGAATACAATTTGTGCGCCTTGTTCTGCTAACATTCTTCCCAATTCAGGGAATTCGCTGTCATAACAAATAAGTATGCCGACTTTGCCCGCATCGGTTTCGAACACTTGAACATTGTCACCACCGTCGATCACCCAGTCTCTTTGTTCATGAGGCGTGATGTGGATTTTATATTGAGCGTTAATTTCACCATCTCGTTGCAGCAAGTAGGCCACATTATACAGTTTGCCATCTTCGATAACGGGCATACTGCCTGCAATAATGTTGATGTTGTAGGTGACTGCCATCTGCGAGAAACGGTTTTTGATCTCTTCCGTAAAGCTAGCCAAAAAGCGGATTGCTTCAACGGAATTTTTGTCGTTTTGCAAGCCCATCAGCGGTGCGTTAAAGAACTCAGGGAATAGGGCGAAATCGGCCTTGTAATTCGCAAGAGAAGAAATGAAGAACTCAGCTTGATCGAGCAAATCCTCCAGGTCATTCATCGCGCGCATTTGCCACTGTACAACACCAATTCGAATCAGAGTCTTTTCTACATCGTGTACGGATTGAATATCCTCTTCGTAGAAAAAGTTATCCCACTCCAGCAGTGTCGCGTAACCTTTAGAAGCACTGTCCTCTGGCAAGTATCCACGCATGATACGTTTTACATCGAAGTCGTTAGCAAGCTGAAAAGACAAAATAGGGTCATGAAGCTCACGGCGTTTTACTTTGTCGATGTACTCTGCAACGCTCAGTTCATCGGCGTATTGGTGGTAATTAGGAATGCGACCACCGGCTAAAATTGCTTTGAAGTTCTTACTACGGCAAAGCTCTTTACGCGCATCATACAAACGTCGACCCAAACGTAGCCCTCGATAGTCCGGGTGGACAAATACATCGAGACCATACATTGCATCACCAGTTACTTGATTCTGTATGACGTTGTTTTCGGTAATGATGTCGGTATATAGGTGAGGAAGAGAAAAGCGGTTGTAGTCCACTTTAATGGTTAATGCTGCACCGACTATTTTGCCGTTATCTTCAATACAGATTTGGCCATCAGGAAACTGATGAATGAGATCCATAATAGTCAGCCGTGGCCATGAGCCGCCAACATCAGGAAACACTAAGTCCATTAGTTCTGCAAGCTCAGGGTAATCCGTTGGCTCAATGGTACGTAATGAGAGTTTGGGCGAATTGCTGTCCATATCTTTCAATCCATTTATCCTTTTGAAACAGTGTTAATGAGAATGCCACAATTTGGAGCAGACAGATACTGAAGTCTTTGAGTTGTTTGGGTTACCAAAAGCATATCAAGAAAACAATATTAGCTTAATTTGCTCTTCAACCATTCGTAAAACGCCGCCACTTTCTTAGCCGATAGGCGATAATTTGGGATCATCACGTAATAACCATAACCACTCTGTAAAGATAGGTTAAGAATACGTTGGATATCCCCTCTTAAAATAGAATTCTGCGCCATAAAATCAGGAAGTAAGGCGAGTCCTTTTCCCATTTTGACGGCTTCGTAAGCTAGGTAAAAATGTTCAAAGCCTACAGAGTGATAGGTAACGGTTGATTCTACTGCATGCGCAGCCTTAAATTGCTCCCACAACTGAGGACGAGTGATTTGAGGTATCAGCGGATAGTCGCTAACAGCGTGCACATTCTTGAGTGCAGGAGCGTTAATACAACCGACCAATAGTAGAATTTCTTCGCATAGTAAGTGGCTGTATTCATAATGCGTGGACAATGGAAGACAACGAATATGCAAGTCGCTTTCACCGCTTGAACCTTTTACGTTCCCATCTCCGGTACAGATTCTTACACGGATATTGGGATGTCGCTGGTGGAAGTCATCAATATGAGGTACCAACCAAAGGCTAGCGAAAGAAGGAGTAACATCCACGGTGAGCAATTCTTGCTTTGAATCTGATTGTATTAAGTTGGCGGTTGCATTCTGAATAAGTTCTAGTGCTTCTGTGACTTGCGGTAGGTAGCGTTTTCCTTCCTCAGTTAACTCAATACCATTCGAGCCTCTTTGTATTAAAGGTAAACCCACTAGTTGTTCAAGCGCGGCAATTTGTTTGCTTACTGCACTTTGTGTAATGCATAGGGCATCCGCCGCTTTAGAGAAGCTGAGGTAATTTGCAACCGCGACAAACGTCCTTAATGCTCGGATAGAAGGGTACTCACTGCCTTTTAACATACTTCAGTCCCATGGAGATAGCCTATTCACAGAGTAGGAGATTTACCTATTGAAGCAAAGAGAGAAAAAGCCGATGTGTGATTACCTTCCTTACTCGTTCATAAAGAACCCAGACCAAAAATTAAGAATCCTAAATATAATGGGCTGTCTCTTATACACATCTGACGCTGCCGACGAATAGCAAAAAAACAAACAATTACCTAATTCGAGAAAACAACCCCACGATGAAATCAACAAGTTTATCTTGGCATTTGTACATACTACTTAAGCTAACGTCTACGCTGGCTTTGCTG
>NZ_SHOE01000021.1:0-77703 GCF_012275705.1 Vibrio chemaguriensis | reverse complement strand
TTATTCAACCCTTGACAAGTTTGAATAGAAAATCAAACTTTCAGTCAATCTAAAATCAACAAAACATTCACCAAGTGAATACTCAAAAGATAAGTCAAAACTAAATAGCACATACGGTCAGCATATTTGTGAATTACTATTCATTAAATATTTTTTTATGAATTAAACAATAACGTGACCGGATTCACACAATTGCACTGCATGCAACATAAAGCAAACGAAATTTAAGTGTTTACGGACCCAAAACGTGTCGATAGAACAGAGATTAAACATCGAGCTGAAACACGTATTTCCCACCGAAATTTATTATACATAGCAGTGAGTTACCTGTACCCAAGCGGTTAAAATGCGTACTGATGTGACTCACTTTTGAGAGAGGAACATGAGAAGAGCAAAAGCACTAAAAGAGGATAATGCGATTTGAATAACCAGTGCTTCAAACCGCACTTATGAACTTATGCAGAGAAAGAAAGACTATCAGTTACTGTTGAATGGTTTTATGACCACAGTTTTCGCAGATCAAGTGACGTTCAAATTCATCCATAGAAGCAAGGAAGGCGCCGAATACTACGCTTTTGAGAAAGCCAGCAATGAACTCTTTCTTGTTGCGATTTTTATCGCCTTCAAAGCCACTTTTCTTTCTGACTAACACCACTACATGATGCGTTTCTACCCCACATGTAGGGCACATGAGGACTTCTGTCTTGTTCGACATCTTAGACTCCTTGGCGAATTATCCCTTTCTGATGGCATGATTCTCTTATGCCTGTAAAGCGAGTCATCATACCATCACTATCGATTCTTACTCTTCTTCGTTGAGACGACGAATCAACTTAGCTGGTGTGCCTCCATATAGACAATCTGGCGGCACATCATGGTTAACGACTGAATTCGCCGCAATGACTGAGCGAGCACCTATCGTTACACCTTGGTTAATGACGGAGTTACCACCAATCCACACATCATCTTCAATCGTGATAGGTTTACAAAACGTCTCCCAACGTCGGCGACTTCGGTAATCAACAGAATGAGAAGCGGTATACAATTGCACGCTTGGACCGATTAGCACGTGGTTCCCGATGGTAATTTTAGCGCCATCAAGCATGACCACATTCATGTTGATAAAGGTTTCTTCGCCAATTTCGATGGTTTTACCGAACTCGCAATGGAAAGGTGCTTGAACAATGCAAAGACCCGCTTTGCCAAACAGCTGTTTTTGTAATTCGTCGCGCTGACTTTCGTCGGTATTGTTATTGAGCGCTCTAAGTGCTTGAAGGGCATGACTTCTAATTGCGTCAATTTCTTTGTCCATGCCATCAAAGATTTGACCAGACATCATTTTTTCGAGTTCTGTCACTGGGAGACTCCTAAAACCTGCGATTACTACTTTCAGATTAATCACACGGTACGTGAATTGCGGAATAAAAAAAGAGAAAAGCCTGCACTTTTCTCTTTCCTGTTTTTATATTTTGTGGAGTCTGTCGACTTACACGATTTCCCAGCTGTGGGTCATCTCAACACCTTCACCTAGCATTAAGCAAACCGAGCAGTATTTTTCTAGCGAGTCAGCCGCCACTTTTGCTACGACTTCTGGGTCAAGCTCGTCACCTGAAACTTCAAAGTGGATATTCACTTGCGTAAAGATACGTGGTGCGGTTTCACGACGCTCTGTGGTTAGCTTGGCATTAACAGACAAGACCTTTTGTCCTGCCGTTTTCAAACCGTCGACAACATCGACAGAGCTACAGCCACCAGCGGCCATTAGTACCATTTCCATTGGGCTTGGTGCCGTTGCACCGCCATTGCCATCCATCACTACGGAGTGACCCGACTGAGATTGCCCAAGGAATTTAAAATCTTCTACCCATTTAACTTCTGCTTGCATGATTTACCTCATTTAGCATCGCTCGTTGAAGACATCGTTGCCCTATCAAGCGGTGTATTTCGTGTCGATACTTTAGCTTTCTCGCATAAAAGGGCAACGGAATTTTCAACATTGCTGTAATTTTTTCGCTCGGTTGCCTTTCTCTATACGTAACACTTTTTATTTCAGTCACACTTTCTACGGAAAACAACGTTGAGGTAGCTATGAAGAATATATCTAAGTTATTGGTCGGATTCTCTTTCGCACTTCCTGTCTTGTTTCTACTTTTGAGTAAAACAGGCACCGCCGATACGATGGATAAGATGAAGGCTTCAGAGAATGCAGAAATCGCCACACTAGCTGGCGGCTGTTTCTGGTGTACAGAATCGGATTTGGAACAGTTGACTGGCGTAGTCGATGTCGTATCAGGCTATTCTGGTGGTCATGTTGAAAACCCAACTTATCGCCAAGTTTCATCAGGTAAATCCGGTCACATAGAAGTGATCGAAGTTAAGTACGATCCTAAAGTGGTTAGTTACGAGCAAGTGTTGGACTACTTTTTCCGTCATATCGATCCTACTGACGATAAAGGCTCTTTTGTCGACCGTGGCCCACAGTATCGCCCTGCTATTTTCTATCATAACGCTGAGCAAAAGCAGATCGCAGAACAGTTTATAATGGAAATCGACAAGGCGATGATCTATCCAAAACCGTTGAAAACAGAATTGATCGAGTTTGAAAAGTTTTATCCCGCAGAAGAGTATCACCAAGACTACTACAAAAAGAGCAGCTTAAAGTATAAGTATTACCGCTATGCGTCTGGTCGAGATAAATACTTGGATGAAGTATTTGGTGATGATCGTAAAGAGACCCCAAAAACGCTTCGTCAGTTGATCGAAGAAAAAAAGTTGCTATCAAAAGTGAAAGAGTACAGTAAGCCTGCTAAGTCCGAGATCAAATCAAACTTAACGGAGTTGCAATACTACGTAACACAAGAAGAAGGCACCGAACGTCCGTTCGACAACGAATATTGGGACAACAAAGAAGCGGGGATTTACGTTGATATTGTAACTGGTGAGCCGTTGTTTTCTTCTACCGATAAATACAAATCGGGGACGGGTTGGCCAAGTTTCACTAAGCCAATCAACCCAGGTTACATCGTTGAAAAAACCGATTACAAGCTGATTTATCCAAGAACGGAAGTTCGCAGTAAGTTTGGTGATTCTCACCTTGGTCATGTTTTTAAAGACGGTCCGAAGCCAACAGGATTACGCTACTGCATGAACTCTGCGGCAATGAAATTTGTACCTGTAAGTGAAATGAAAACGCAGGGGTATGAAGAGTATCTGTATCTCTTTGAGAAATAGTTCGTATTCATTCAACTTCAAGGGCATACGATGGCGAATGGGGAGGACCAGATGAAAGGTTTTAAAACACAATTACCAACCAAAATCTGCTCTGTTTGCCATCGCCCATTTTCTTGGAGAAAGAAATGGGCAAGAAATTGGGACGAAGTCGTTTACTGTTCTGAGCGCTGCCGAAGAAACAAATCAGTCAAAAGTTAGAACCACAAAAACTTTATGTCGCACTGCTAGCCTTATTTTCCAAGGTAACGTGGCTCAGACCAAGCAGCGCTTCACCAAGGTAACAAGGCACCATCATAAGCCCAAAATGCCCCGCTATCCTGCGGGGTTGCTTTGTCAATCAATCCCCATAAGTCTCGCGCGACACGCTCTGGGCTAAACAGCTTTCCTTCAGGTACATTCGCTTGAAAAGGTGCCGACAAAGCCGTATCTGTTGTGCCTGGGTGAAGAGCGAGTACAGTCCCGTGTTTGACCATTCTCCGCCATTCAATCGACATGGTTTTGAGGAACATATTTAACGCGGCTTTCGATGCACGATAGCTGTACCAACCGCCTAAGTGATTATCACTAATACTGCCAACTTTGGCCGAAATGGTCGCAAACTTGGGGTTGGTACTGCGTTTTAACTTGGGCGTGAAGTATTTCGCCAACAGTAAACTCGGCAAAGTATTAACCATGATGGTTTGCTGAAAAAAGTCTGCGTCGAGCGAGCTAAGATTTTTCTCAGGACCTTTATCTTGGGTGTGCAACATACCAACGCAGTTCACCAACCAATCAACATGTTCAATTTGTTCACTGAACGCTGTCACCTGCTCGTCCTGCGATACATCCACTTGATGCCAAGCTACATTTGGGTGTTGCCAGTCTGGTTGATGCTTATGATAAGTGGCATGCACGCGAGCTTGAGGAAAGCGAACTAGCGCTTGTTGAACCATCGCCAATCCAATGCCGCCATTTCCACCAACGATCAGTATGTCCATTACAAGCTCTCCAAGTTTTCCATATAGTGCTCAGCGGTATCTAATATCGCTTGGCGTTGCTGCTCTTCCATATTGTCCCAAGATCGGAAAATCATCCCTATACGTGGATTCGTTGCTAAGCGTTTGTCGTGTTTATTCATAAAGCGCCAATATAAGCTGTTGAACGGACATGAACCTTCACCACTGCGTGCTTTGTTATCGTAGTGACATCCTTTACAGTAATCGCTCATTTTGTTGATGTAAGAGCCACTCGCCGCATACGGTTTGGTGCCAACAATCCCACCATCTGCAAACAGTGCCATACCGCGCGTATTGGGCATTTCTACCCATTCAATCGCATCAACGTAGATACCGAGATACCATTCATCCACTTGGTCTGGGTCGATCTCGGTTAATAAACAAAAGTTACCGGTTACCATCAAGCGCTGAATGTGGTGCGCGTAAGCGTAATCAAGAGACTGGCCAATCGCGTTTCGCATACAGGACATTTTGGTTTCGCCGTTCCAGAAGAAGTCTGGCAGCTTTCTACTCGCTTCCAGTTCATTCTTTTTCGGGTAATGAGGCATGTTCGCCCAATAAACGCCTCTGATGTACTCTCGCCATCCCAAGATCTGACGAATAAAACCTTCTACCTGAGAAATGTCTATGTCGGCATTGGCATGAAATGCCTTTAGTGAAGCGTCAATCACCTCTCGCGGATTCAGCAGCTTGCTGTTCAGCGAGAACGAAATCCGGCTGTGATACAAGCTCCATTTAGTATCGTGCTGACCTGTCATGGCGTCTTGAAAACGACCAAACAGTGGCAAACAGACCTGACAAAAATGCGCGAGTAAAGACAAGCTTTGAGAGCGATTTACTGGCCAAAGTAAATCACCATTTAATTTACCTATGGTTTGAATGTTGTGCCGACCTAAGCGCTCGACAATATCACTGACGTCATGACTAAACATTAATGGCTTTGGCAGCTGTTCAATGTCTTTTGCTTTAAGTTTATTTCGGTTATTGGCGTCGTAGTTCCACTTTCCACCAATAGGCTTACCGTCTTGCATCAAAATGTTGAAACGCTTACGCATACGGCGATAAAAGTGCTCCATCATGATGTGTTTACCTTGGGGAAACTGCGATTCTATTTCCTCAAACGGTAACAAAAAGTGTTCCGAATCGACGCTGCGCATCACGACCCCATCAAGCTTTAGTTTGGCTAACTGCTCTAGTAAACGGTATTCGTCGGGGCGTTGATATTCAAACTTACTTGCACCAACTTCACTCACGTAGTGTTGTAAGACTTGCGCAAGATCCTCGAAAGATTGTGTGTCATCCAACGTAAGGTGTAAAACTTGATGCCCTTCTTCCTGCAGCTCGTTAGCAAAATTCGCCATCGCAGAGAAAAAAGCACACACCTTTTGAATGTGATGCGTAACGTAAGTATTTTCTTGTTTCAACTCAGCGACAAGGTAAAGCACCGAGTCGTCTACACGTTGAAACCACGAATGCTCGCTATTAAGTTGGTCACCAAGAATGAGCCGAACCGTCTCGTAATGCATTGGTTATCTCCCGCTCTCTTTTTTTGGCGCAATCGGCCAATCCACCATATCGACACTATCAAGATGTACGTCTACGCATCTCCCCTGCCATTTGTCGATAAATGAAAAATCTGGGTCATAAGTTTGTGTCTGCTTTTCTAGATTAAACTGACGTGAGCCACGTGGGTCAGCGCCAACACCAGCCAAATACTGCCAGTTGCCCCAATTAGAGCCGACATCGTAATCAATCAGCTGAGTTTCAAAATAAGCAGCACCATAACGCCAGTCGAGTCCAAGTTCATGAACCAGACAGCTCGCGACCAATTGGCGCCCTCGATTAGACATATAACCCGTTTTATTAAGCTGATGCATACATGCGTTGACTATTGGAAAAGGTGTCTCGCCTTTCTTCCACTGTTTGAAGCGTTGCGCATAAAAACTGGTCAGTGGTGGCTGGTTGGCGATACCGCCAAATCGAAACAACTTCTGTTGATACTTTCTCGCGTACCAATAAAAGTATTCCCGCCACAACAACTCGAAATAGATCCAATAGGTTGAATCATTTGCTCCGTTCTTCCGCTCATATTGTTTGAGCATGGCATAAATGATTGTAGGAGAGACGCAACCATGAGCTAACCAAGGTGAAAATTTAGTTGAATACTCCACCCCATCAAGCCCATTGCGCGTCTGTTTATATTCACTCGCTAAACTTGAAGCAAAATAGCGTCGACAATGTTCAAGACCGCTCAGTTCTCCGCCATCAAATGCTGGTTTGGTGTCAAAGTAATATGTCGTGGCGGTAGGAAAATTCATACCTGAAGGTTCTGGCGGTAAAGCATGAACGCTCTCGTAAGGTTGAGAGAGGTCTAAACCTTCGACCTGCTTTCTAAATTTCGTGAAGGTCGCAGGCAGTTGCCTTAATTCAAATGGCAACTGTTCTTCGCACAACAAAGTGCGGATCGCTTGCTGTTTGATGTTCACATGGGGAGTGCCTTCAATTGCACGCTCTAGAGCCTGTTGCTCATCCGAACCAGCAAACGCATCAGCATAAATATGAGTGATACCGAAATGACTGATGGCATATTTGATCGCTTGATAGGGCGTCAGTTCAACCGTCCATAATCGTTGCCCCAATTTAGCTAAAGATTGATTAAGTTCATTAAGCGATGCCTCGAGAAACTGCAATTTCGCACGCCCTAAAGAGGTCTCCTGCGCAAAATGCTGCAAGTAAGGTGTCACCGAGGGGCGACAATACAAACAAATTAACTCATCCATTTCTGCACAAGCGTCTATCAACAGCGGGTTGTCGTGCAAACGCAGGTCATTAGTGAACCAATACAGTCCTATTTTCTTATCCAAGTCGCACCCTCTTTTTGTAAACTCGTTTTTTGTAAACTCGGAGTCCCGCGTTCTTGTTGCAAATAGCCTAAGCGCTAAGTCTTTTATTCCACTCGTTGTTGTACGGGCAATAGAGCTTTACGATCATTAGGTTACTGACAATCTCACTAAACCAATTGGCTGGTCATCTTAGAGCCCTTAACACCAAAACATCGTTTGCACATGTTTCATACTAAGATTTTATAAAATTAAAATTTGGCGATATTGATAACGGTCTTAATCACTCATTTTTTATATAAACCATGCAAAAATGATAAAAATTAAAGCGATATTGGTTAATATCCGTTAATCTAAGTCCAATTCCATTTTGCTAGTACCATCGCAGAAATGACCGACGAGTTTAAAAAATCGACCGCTAATTTGAAAAAAGCGGTCCCACTAATGATCAAAAATCATGTTGCTGCCACGCCAGCCAACTATGCGCTTTGGTATACCTACGTTGACAAGACCATTCCTGAACTCAACTTTGAGTTGGATACGGTGTTAGAAAACTACGGTATCTGCCCGCCTGCAACCAATAAACAGCTTTATAACAACTATGTTGCCAGTAAAGCAGAAACTAGCCTTGAAGATCTTAGAACCAATGTAGAAGTTCTGCTGCATGAAGTGTCCAGCTCGATGAGCGATACACTTTCAGATACTTCTTCCTTTTCTGAAATGGTAGACAAAAGTTTTAATAAGCTAGAAAAAGTTGAAGACAACAGCTTAAGTATTGAAGAAGTGATGGTGGTGATTCGTCAACTTGTCGCAGAGTCACACGAAATTCGTCACTCGACAAAGTTTTTGAATAGCCAATTAACTAATGCGAGTGAAGAAATTTCTCGCCTCAAAAATCAGCTGGCTGAAGTACAGCAAGACGCATTATTTGATGGTTTATCCAACCTTTACAACCGTCGAGCTTTTGATAAAGATCTGTCTTCGCTTATCGCATCAAATCAAGCAATGACCTTGATCATGCTTGATATCGACCATTTCAAGTCATTTAACGACAATTACGGCCACCTTTTCGGCGATACGGTGCTAAAAGCCATTGCCCGTCGACTACAACAAAGCTGTCGAGATGGAATATGCGCGTATCGTTTTGGTGGTGAAGAGTTCGCTTTAATTGTGCCCAATAAGTCTCTGCGAATTGCTCGCCAATATGCAGACACACTACGCCGCATGATAGAAAAACTGCGCATCAGAGATAAGCGTTCTGGTACACAAGTTCACAGCATTACTGCTTCTTTTGGGGTAGCAGAATATGAGGTGGGTGATACACCTGAAGCTCTGGTCAATAAAGCCGATAAGCAACTTTATGAGGCAAAACAACTCGGTCGTAACCGCGTGATGCCCATTTAAATCAATTTGTTATGTAAGCTTGGTTAATAGGACCGACTTTTTCGAAATAGAATAAAAAACCCGCACTATTGAGTGCGGGGTCTATTTATCTGGCGCTTCACATCTTAATCGACACTGTAGCAGTAGCTTAGAATATAGTCGTCACCGTTTTTCGCAGTGTATTCTTTATCTTCACTACATGCCATCGGCTTACCTTTTTTGTCGCCTTTGATTAGGCTGATCCAGTGGCGCATCGCCGTCGGCGCATTACCCGTTAGTTCAGGATTAAACGTAGTGCGTGTTTCCAGTTGAATGTCATCAATATCCATCAACTCCACACAACCGGTGCCTTTATGACAGCCAAATAGCACTTCTACGTGGTTACCTGAATCGTCTTTAAACAAGATCGATTTTGGATCTTCTTTCTCACCCGTATACGCCACAAAGTGTTTTGGGCTTTTCAGGCCGCTGTGTGTGCCGTCTTTGAAGTAAGCCAATACATGGCGGTAATCAATTACGTAACTTGATACATCTTGGTGCGACCCGTTCTCCAATGGGAACATGCGGTCTAGTAGTTGCTTCGCTTTTACTTGCTTCTCGCTCTGCTGCTCAGCACTTACCGCTTCGACGGCAAATACAGCTTCAGCGATAAATGGGCGTTGTTGTTGTTGCATCTCTTTTTTATCGAAGTTCAGCATATTCATCGTCATATCCTCGCACTTAAAAAACTCGTCCTAGAGTAAAAACTTAATTCCTTCGTTTAAGTTTCAGGCAATTCTGTGAAGTTGATGGTTAATTTCCTTGCCTGCTTATTATGTAGACTAGCGAAATATTGACTACAATTTCACAACAAAAATTTTACAATGTGAATTTTACAAAATGTCTGTGTCAAAAAGCCTTATTCGTCAGTCCCATTTTCTAGGTACGAAAATTCGCAACCTAAGGAAAAACAACCATTTAACTATGGAGGATTTATCTGCACGCTGTGTAAGGATCAATCCTGAGTACGCACCGTCGGTATCTTACCTTTCGATGATAGAGCGCGGAAAACGCGTTCCGAGTATTGATATGCTCGAAGTAATCGCGGAAGTTTTTCAAAAAGATCCTGCGTGGTTTTTAGATGATGAACCGGAATTAGAAGCCATTACACCCAACAAAGGGAATCGTGGCGGTATCAACGGTATGGCATTGGAGCCGAGCTTTTTGTTCTCCAATGATATTCTCCAAATCGCGATTCCAGAGATGTTGTCTCAAACAGGTATTACTGGACGTCAATTCGCCCACTTGTTGATCCGTGCGCACCAAGAGAACCATCAAAACCATTTTCCTGATTTAGAACGCGCAGCCGAAGAGGTCGGCTTGAAACGCCTGAATCTATCGGTAGAAGATCTGATAGATATTGCGAAAAGCATGGGGTTGGATATTCGCTGGGTAGACCGAGCACCACAGGATGTGATTGATGAACTGGGCGTCAGCGCCAAACAGTTGATTACGTCTTTTATGGAGCCACCTGGTACCATTTATCTCAATAAACGAATGCGTGACTACCCAACCCGATTGAAATATGACTTGGCGGTATACATCGGTCATCGCGTGCTCCATAGCAGTGATGCAATGAATAACGTTTTGTCTATTGGGCATCAAAACAACTGGGAGCAAATGGACAGCCCAGTTTCCAACTCTGAGCTCAACTCGCAAGATATCCTACAAGCTTGGCGCGATTTTGAGTCCAGCTTTTTTGCTGGTGCCCTGCTTTGCCCCAAAGTACCATTCCGTCAGTTGCTTGATCGTTCCGGTTATGAAATTGATGTTCACAAAAAGGCTGGCGTTTCTCCTTCCGTTGCGATGCGTCGTATGACCGTGGTTTCTCCGTACCCTCATTGGCACTACTTTGATGCCTATGGTCCGGGCAAGTTGAAAGCGGTATATCGTGGAAATGGCATCCCGCTTCCTTGGGGCAATATGCGCAAAGTGAACGATCCTTGCCAACACTGGGCTGTATTTAGGCGTCTAGCCCAACCTTTGGATACCAGTTCAGCGCAAATTTCGATTTTGAATGTGGGCGACGAGCCACGTATTTACTGTTGTGAATCAGTCAACGTATTTGACCCTGCGGGGAACAACCGAGTGTTGTGCGCGGGGATAGATTTAAACCCTGCGATTTCTGCACAAGGTGGTGATGCGGTTTCTATTGCGGAAGAGCTGAAGTCACTTTGTGTCGCTTCCGGCGGAAGTAGTGTCATTCCTCCCCACATCAAAAAAGACTTAACAACCATCGCTAAGATATTAAACATCAATTGGATAGAACGAGGTATTCAAACCCAAGCTAGGCTAATCTGCTCAAGAGGGGCCGTTTGTCCAAGGCAGCCTAGTTGTTACAGTAAGTGCGGAGAAGCCGATGAGACAGGTGACGACGTGAATATTATTGGTCTCTAGAAAGAAAAAACGCCAATCACAATAATCGTGATTGGCGGTATATACTTGTGAACAATGTGTATTCACTAACAACGTCAGTTGGCTAGGTGACCCTCGGCTTAATAAGGGTCACTCTAGATAAAGCACGATGCGTGCCAACTTTAAAAAGGCCGTTTTTTAATAGATCCAGATGCATATCGTTGCTTTATTAACCATAAATTTCGCAAACTGCATTTGCAAAATGCAACAACATGCAAATATGCCACTTCATGCACTACTAATAATGACTCTCTCAGCAAAGAGTCTATTAACATGTAAAGTCATATATTCTTATACCCAAAAGATGGTGAGATTTCGGATTCTTAACCTTACCACTGCTCCAAAGCCCTGATTGAAACTGGGCTCAGGTTCATCCGCCATGTTTTTGTTGATACATTCTCTCATCGGCTATTTTCATCATTTGCTCTGGAGATGACATGTCCGGATCAAATATCGCGTACCCAATGCTGGTTCTCAGGTAAATGAGCGCTTCATCGTAAATCACGGGCGTCGAACATAAAGCTAACCTGAGCTTTTGTAGCAGAGACTGAACATTTTCTTCCGTCCCAGGGTTATGAACGACAACTAAAAACTCATCCCCTCCCATTCGGGCCACAATATCTGATTTGCGCAGAGAGCTTTTCACTCTTTCAGCCGTAGCGACTAAGACCTTGTCCCCTGCGTCATGACCATAGGTATCGTTAATATGTTTAAACCTATCCAGATCTATATTGATTAAGGCGAAGCTGTAACGCTTTTTGTAACGTTTCGCTATTTCAAACTGCTGCTTGTAAAACTTCATAAAATAGCGACGGTTTGGTAAGTGCGTCAGTTCATCATGCAGTGCTCTATCATCCGCAATGGTGTATAAGCGATAAATCGCAATAAGCGCGAGGCTCAGTGCAAAAACAATGGGATAACCGATAAGCCTTGCTAAATAAAGCTGATGCCAAGGAATTTGACGGTCGAGTTTGTCTCCGGAGAAAACCACCATACTCCATCCACCATAAGGAAAATGAACCATTTCTTTCGCGTATGGCGTTTTGGTTTCACTCAGTGCGCCAAAGAAAACGTCACCAAAAGCACCGCCACTGTCGTAACCACGAATCATCAAAGGGTAGCGATAAGAGAAATCGATCACGCCAGTTTCTCGCATCAGAGCATCAAAATTAATCACCGCACTGATCACACCCCAATAATCCTGGTTCAACGGTGGATCAAGAAAAACCGGAACCCGCACGATCAAGCCTTTGCCGCCTTGAATCAAGTTGACAGGCCCTGCTATAAATATTTCTTGTATATCCTTAGCTTTTTGCACCTGTACCCACTGCTGTGGCACCGTTCGGTAATCGAGGCCGATTAAACGCTCATTACCTTGGCGGGGAAATATATGACTGATAACATCATTCTTCGCAATGCCAATGATCGTAATATGTTTGCTTTTGCTCAGGATGCGGTGAGCCGCAATGTTCAATTCGTCTTCTTGGTTTTTAGGCAGTAAAGTAATGAGTGTCGCCAAGGTACTGGCTTTATAGATATCCGCCATAAGTACCGCTTCCAAATTGGAACGGAGGGTGGAAAGTTGTTCTTTGGCCTCAACTTGAACTCGCTCTTGGTGAAGCTCTTGCTGATTTCGATGCAACAGCTCAATAACCCCAACGCATAAAGCGAAAAAACAGAGGAAGAACAATGCAAAATAGCATCGCTTTCTGGGTAAATAACGCATTTTCTCCCCACAACTCGTATATCGTTACGAGATTTTTATTTATTGTTAAAATTCTTATTATCACAAGAATAACCAATCCCAATCGGAAAGGTAACAGTGATTAAAATTTTTTATGTTTTAGGTATGAGATGATGCATCAACAAGGCGATTTATTTGGCGGTACTCAGTGGCAAGAAGTAGAAAGGGGTAAACTCTATTACGATCCTTACTTTCTTAGCCATCTAGAAGCGGATCACTACTTTGACCAACTTCTGGAAATACTGCCATGGCATCAAGAGCGCATTACCATGTTCGGCAAGTCAGTACTTCAACCTCGTTTACAAGCGTGGCACGGTGATGCAGCATATACTTACTCAGGCTTAACCATGCAGCCTCACCCTTGGACTCCTGAGTTAACTCAGCTCAAAGTGCGCTGTGAGTCGATTGCGGATGTAGCCTTCAACTCTGTACTTGCCAACCTATACCGACACGGCCAAGATTCGATGGGCTGGCACCAAGACAATGAACCAGAGCTAGGTAGAAACCCGGTTATCGCCTCTTTGAATTTAGGTGAAACACGTCGATTTTTGCTCAGAAATTTACATTGTAAAACTGAGATTGAATATGAGCTTTCTCACGGCTCCTTACTGGTTATGGCTGGCGAGCTCCAACATCACTGGAAACACTGTGTACCAAAAACCGCGAAAACCAAAGCTGAACGTATCAATCTGACTTTTAGACAGATTTTTAACTATTGACTCAGCTTTTACATTCTTAATTAATATTGATGGTAGGTTTAGATTCAGGACTTCATAGGGAATGGATTTATGCGTATCAAACCTCTTAGCTTAGCGGTCTTACTCTCTTGCTCACTTACCTTTGCTGTTCAGGCATCACAGGAAGAGATACCGCTCCTAGATAATGCTCAATCAGCACAGTTGATTCGTAATACCTACGAGCAGGAACTGTTCACTTTACCTGCGTTTAAAGAGGGGCACTTTGGCTTACGCATGTACCGCCAGACATTAGATGAGAAATATCACGCTGCCGTTTGGACCGACATGGCACAAGTAGCTAGCCGATTAAACCGATTTGCTAATGAAGTCGTTGAACCTGAAGATATTATTCTTTATTCATCACAAAGATTGACCGCGTATCAAGAGAAAGAAAGTGAGCGAGGGCAACGACGCTATACCGTCACTAAACACCATCCTGAATATCTTTATCTTGGCGTGGATTTGCTTGGCGCAATGGCAAGAGCAAACGAATATGGTCTGAAACATAAGCAAGACAAAACGCTGAGAAAGATCCTGAGGCGCTACGATTTCTCGCGTTACGTTACGGACAAAGAAATGATAGAGGCGTGGGCAGCTCAGCTCGCAAACCAAGTCTACTGGCTTCGCCAGCTTGGTGAGCAAGATGTGGTCGAGGAATTTACTCAAACCTTTCGCAATACCTACCCCGACGATAAAGATAAGATGCTTTCAGCTCAGCAGTATTGGAACAAACTCTATGGTATGACGCACATCATCTTTGCCGACTCACAGTACTATCAAGAACGAGTAAGCGAAAAGAAACACCAATGGATTTATGATTACTTTCGCAACAACATCGACACAATCCTGCTAAGAGCCAAAGAAGACGTGATTGCAGAAGTCGGCATTTCGTTTTTATTAGCAGGCTTGGATCACGATCCGGTCGTCGAGAAAACCCGCCAAGCCATTCGTCACGCAATCAACGCTGAAAAAGGGATGATTCCATCGGTCGATGGGAGTTTTGATCTCAAGTACGGCGAGCACCGTAATGTCCTAGCCATCATGCTGCTCGATTGGAAAGGGGTACATAAAGCGCCAACTTATCAAGAGCACCCTGACGCTTTTAAATCAATACCCTACGGCTTAATACCTAAGCCTTAGAAATAATAAAACCCGCCATTTAGGCGGGTTTTTAGTGTGCATCTTCAATCTAAATTAGAGCGAGATGAAAATGCCCGCTAAACACGCACTCATCAGGTTAGCGAGTGTGCCAGCAGCAACCGCTTTTAGGCCTAAACTTGCTACATCTTTGCGGCGCTCAGGTGCCATCACGCCGATAGAACCCAGCTGAATCGCAATTGAGCCAATGTTTGCAAAGCCACACAACGCAAAAGTGATGATGACTTGAGTATGCTCAGACAGCGTCGCTTTGTGCTGTACAAAATCGATAAACGCGACAAATTCGTTCATCACAACTTTCTGACCAATGTATGAACCCGCAGCAAGGATTTCGTGGCTTGGCACACCAATCAACCACGCTAGAGGTGCAAACAAGTAACCAAAAATCGCTTGTAGCGTCACACCAGAGAAACCAAGTATGTCACCTAAGTTTTCTAGTCCCGTGTTCACCATCGCGATAACACTAACAAAAGCGATAAGCATGGTACCAACAGCAACGGCCACTTTCATACCGCCCATAGCACCGCTTGCTAGCGCATCAATAACGTTGCTTTCTTCTGATTTATCTAGCTCAATATCGTTGTAATCGCTTGGCGTTTGGCGTTCAGGAACAATGATTTTTGCCATCATCAAACTACCTGGAGCTGCCATAAAGCTTGCCGCAATCAAGTATTTTAGGTCAACACCTAAACCGGCATAACCACCAAGCACACTGCCCGCCACTGAAGCCATACCACCAGCCATCACAGCAAACAGTTCAGAGCGAGTCATGTTCGAAAGAAATGGACGAATAAGAAGTGGGGACTCGCCTTGAGATAAGAAAATGTTACCTGTTGCAACCAGAGACTCTGCTTTACTCGTACCCAAGAACTTCTGGATAGCGCCGCCAATAAATTGAATCACTTTTTGCATGATGCCCAAGTAGTAAAGGGCGGAGATAAGAGCACTGAAGAAGATGATGATAGGAAGGACACGAATAGCGAAGATAAAGCCAGAAGAAGCGAGGTCACCAAAGAGGAATTTAATCCCCTCATCAGCAAAGCTGAGTAGCCCCGCTACACCATTACTTAAACTCGCCAGCGCCGCCTGACCTAACGGGAAATAAAGCACTAAGGCAGCAAATCCCATTTGTAGCATCAAGGCGCGAGATACGGTTTTCCAATTAATGGAAGAACGGCCCTCAGAAAGTAGGAAAGCACAACCTAGCAGTGCAACAATACCAAATAGACTAAATAGAACACTCATAAGCTGGACCTACTGAACGTTGAAAAAGAAAAAAGAGCCAAAGGAATTGGCAGAAGAAAGGGACAACGCAGCGAGTGATAACTCGCCTTCAGATCCAGAATGTAGACAGAACGAATAGTTCGACATCTTATTTTTACCTTATACAAGCAATTGAACGTAGCTGGTCCGGTCCGTGGGGTCATTCACTGCTGGCGAGCGTATTGCTTGGCCTGCTCCATGTGACGGCTTGTATGGGTAAGGGTCCTGAACAACTAAACCCTAATTCCCGCTTAAACGGGACGCAAGTATAGCCAACAAAAAGAGATATTCATCACATTTATTTACGCAAACGTTCAAGCGTTCAAAATTTAGGCAAAAACGTTCTTTTGTCGTCATACTGTTAATAAAAGTAAGGGTATAAGGACAGACTTTGATGGTAAAAAACGCAAAAGTGACCAATAAATACGCAATCAAACTCGAAAGATCCAAAATTCGTCATTTTGCTCTCGCCAACAGATGGATTTTGGTTATACAATTTGCGGTGCTTCTTTTCGAGGCCTCTGAGTATTCAGAGCATCATGATGCCGAGATGGTGAAATTGGTAGACACGCTAGCATGAGGTGCTAGTGCCTTTGGTGTGAGGGTTCGAGTCCCTCTCTCGGCACCATTATCCTTCTTCCCTAATTTTGTTCGAGTGTAATGCAAAGTTCTAAGCAGGCAAGACAGTCTACAGATGCTAACCAACTTCTGAGTGAGCTTGCGGTTCACGCTTTATTGCACCTGCACTTTAAAATTCACGCGTCCTCAGATGGTCTCTCCCTTAAAGAGCGTAACGACTTACTGCAGAAATGGCTGAAGCCAAAACTGAAGAGTAATCGCTATAAGCTGATTAAAAAGCCGTTAAAGTCTTTGACTCAACAGGCAAAAGGTGAGAACGGAAATCTGGAAGCGTTACTCGAACGTTGCGTGGGTGCAGATAAACCAAGTAACCCTCAACCTGATCTAGATAGCTACTTGCTGTTGATTAACGAGATTGAGAAGAAGTTGGGGACTACCGTATTATTATCTCGACCGGAAGACGTCGACTTATCTCACGACCAACACGGCTGTTTGCTGTGTGTGCTTTCTGAGAACTTAAATCAGCACTTCGATGATAATAACGCCCTAATCGCTCCTATTTCGATGCTGTTCCGCGGACCAATGAGTCAACGCTCACTTTTCCTTGGCAGCATTTACGCCAGTGGTACATTCAATTATGAAGTGCAGTATCAAGACGACCAGTTCGTTCGTATTACATTAGAGTTGGCGTAAGTGTAACGCTAAGAAACAAATCGAAAAAGGCCGCGAAACTCGCGGCTTTTTGCTTTTCTATATTCAAACCTTAATTAATCGATTTCTTTAAACCGAGCAGTAAAGTGGCGCAGCACTGGTGGTTCATACTCAAAAGTGAGCCCTTTTAACTCATGTGCACGATTTTTCAGTTCGATAATCGCATCCGCAATGTAATCCATATGATCGTTTGTGTAGACACGACGTGGAATGGTCAAACGCATTAATTCTAACTCTGACGCTTTTTGTTTACCTGTTTCAGGGTCACGACCAAGCAGCAGCGATCCTATCTCTACTGCTCGAATGCCCGCTTCCAAGTACAAGGCATTACACAATACCTGCGCAGGGAACTGATCCGTTGGAAGATGTGGCAAAATCTTAGCGGCATCCACAAACACTGCGTGACCACCCGTTGGGTATTGAATTGGAATACCGCCTTCACGTAAGCGCTCACCTAAGTATTGAACTTGGCTAATTCTATAGTGAAGAAAATCCTCATCCGCGGCTTCATACAAACCGCGAGCGAGCGCTTCCATATCACGCCCAGCCATACCGCCGTATGTTACAAATCCTTCCATAGGTACGCAGCGCGTCTGCACCGCCTGGAACAACTCCTTATGGTCACGAATACAACACATGCCACCAATGTTTACCATCGGGTCTTTCTTAGCTGACATGGTGAGCATATCGCCGTATTGATACATCTCGCGAATGATTTCCCGAATTGTTTTACCTTCGTACCCTTCTTCACGCTGCTTGATAAAGTAGGCGTTCTCACAGTAACGAGCCGAGTCAATCACCACGGGAATATCGTACTTGGTTGCAATCTCGTACACGCTGCGCATGTTTTCCATCGATACAGGCTGACCACCGGAGCTATTACAAGTAATGGTGGTGATAATCGCACAAATGTTATGTGAACCGTGCGCTTCAATTGTTGCCACCAGCTTATCGATATCAAAGTTGCCCTTCCAATCATAAGGCGTAGTGGTGTCGAATGCTTCTTCCGTTACCACGTTAATCGCTTTACCGCCATTGAGCTCGATGTGACCCGCGGTGGTATCAAAATGGTAGTTCGAGATAAATACTGGCGTTTCACCACCACGAACCTGACGCATACGCTCAATCAAAGCTGGGAACAAAATTTGCTCGGCACCACGCCCTTGGTGCGCAGGCACGGTGAGCTTGTAACCAAAGAAGTGCTCGACTGCATCACACAGGTTGTAGTAATTTCGGCTACCCGCATAAGATTCATCCCCCATCATGATGCCAGCCCACTGATTATCACTCATGGCACCAGTGCCAGAGTCAGTCAGCAAATCGATATAAACATCATCACTACGAAGAAGAAATGGGTTATAACCCGCTTCTTTTAACGCGACTTCACGGTCTGCCAAAGTGGTCATTTTGATTGGCTCAACCATTTTGATACGGAAAGGTTCTGGAATACGTTTCATTGTTAATTTCCTTATACGCATTGCCCTACGCGCTATCACGTAAGACTAAAAAACAAATAGATAAAATGCTTTTCAATGCGGTTGCATTGAGGAAATCAACGAGAAGAGATTTTACTAAGAAGAGATAAGCAGTAGTCTAGGTTGTACCAGAACGACAGCACCAAACGGCTATCGAGAATATCCTTTATTCTCATCGTCTTCGTCCACCTGATAAAAATAAAAAGCCAGAAACCCCATGTTTCTGACCTTTTCAATATAGTGCAGTTTTCAATCAACTTTCAGTGAAGTCACCCTCATTTTAAGAAGATCTCGCCCTTTTCATTCTGCGTTTGATATTACTTTCTTTGACTAAATAATCGAAAAGTGGCGCGAATAAGTTAGCAAATAGAATCGCTAACATGATGCCTTCTGGATAAGCTGGGTTCAGCACTCGGATAAAAATCGTCATCACACCGATTAATAGTCCGTATGCCCATTTACCGCCATTGGTAAAAGCCGCCGAGACGGGATCTGTCGCCATAAAGAAGGTACCAAACGCGACCCCACCAATCACGAAGTGCCAGTAAAACGGCATGTAGAACATTGGGTTAGAGTCCGAACCGATCGCATTCAATAATAATGAAGCCGCCACTAAACCAACCAACACGCCTGCAACGATTCGCCACGACGCTATCTTCATAAAGATAAGAATAAAGCCTGTTAATGCAATCAACAGCGTGGAGACTTCACCCATCGAGCCTGGCAAATTACCAACAAGAGCATCTCCCCATGAAATTGGCTGTCCCGTCATACTATTTATCAAGGCACTTTGTCCACCTTCATACCATTGGCTCAGCGGTGTAGCGCCAGAGTAACCATCTGCCGCAACCCAAACAGCCCCGCCAGACATGTTAGCGGGATAAGCGAAGTACAAGAAGGCTCGCCCTGCTAGTGCCGGGTTTAAGAAGTTTCGCCCCGTACCACCGAAAATCTCCTTCGCCACAACAATACCGAAAGTGATACCTAAAGCCGCTTGCCACAGTGGAATTGTCGGAGGAAGGATCAGCGCGAATAGTATAGAGCTGACAAAAAAGCCTTCGTTCACCTCATGCTTTCGAACAATAGCAAACAGAACTTCCCAGAAACCACCAACGATAAACACCGTCGCATAAACCGGGAGAAAGTAAGTAGCACCAAGCCACATTTTACTTGCCCACCCCGCCTGTGAAACCGCATCTAACGAGCCCCATACCCAACTCAGTTTCCACGAAGAAGCCAGCGCTTGATGAGCTGAGGCTTGATCCATTCCATACAACAAAGCATCGCTGGACTGCTGACCTATGTTGTACATACCCCAGAACATGGCAGGGAAGACCGCCAGCCACACCATGATCATAATACGTTTTAAATCGATGCTATCTCGAACGTGAGTCATGCCTTGGTTTACCTTACCAGGCGTGTAAAAAATGGTTTCGACAGCTTCGAACAATGGGTAGAACTTGTGATACTTCCCACCTGGACCAAACTTAGGCGTCGCTTTCTCAAAGTAATGTTTAAGGCTCATAACGCTCCTCCTTTATCTAAAAGATGGTACGCACATGTGTAAAAAGCGATCGTTTTTTAATCTCTTCGTCTTCCTTCTTCGTATTTCACCTTGTTCGCCACTCTTCTGTCTCCTCTTTAAATCCGGCGAACAGTTTTATTCAACGAAAAAGGGACCGCTCATGGACACACTCGCCATTGACCTAGCTAGATTCCAATTTGCCTTTACTGTCTCTTTCCACATTATTTTTCCAGCTTTTACGATTGGTTTGGCAAGTTATCTCGCTGTATTAGAGGGCTTGTACTTAAAAACGGGCAACAAACAGTACATGCAAATCTATAAGTACTGGCTCAAAATCTTTGCCATCAGTTTTGGTATGGGTGTGGTGAGTGGCATCGTGTTGAGCTATCAATTCGGTACTAACTGGAGCGTGTTTGCCGACAAAACAGGCCCAATCCTAGGCCCGCTAATGGGTTATGAAGTTTTTACTGCGTTTTTCCTCGAAGCTGGTTTTTTAGGCGTGATGCTTTTCGGTATGGATAAGGTGGGTAAGAAGCTTCACTTCGCCGCGACTTGTATTGTTGCATTCGGGACGTTTTTGTCTGCGTTTTGGATACTTTCGGTTAATAGTTGGATGCAAACACCAGCAGGCTACAGCATCAACGAAGCCGGACAGTTTGTCCCAGAAGACTGGTGGGCGATTGTCTTCAACCCTTCCTTCCCTTACCGGCTCGTTCATATGTTGCTCGCCGCTTACCTTACTACTGCTTTTGTTGTAGCCGGCGTTGCCGCTTATCACTTGCTAAAAGCAAACCATAACCCTCTAGCCAGAATTATGTTCTCGATGGCAATGTGGATGGCTGCCATCGTGACACCTATTCAAATCGTTGCTGGAGACATGCATGGATTAAACACCCTTGAACATCAACCCGCCAAAGTCGCCGCGATGGAAGGGCACTATGAGTCTCACCAAGGCGCGCCATTGATCCTCTTCGGTATCCCTAACGATGAAGAAAAACGTATGGAATACGCACTGGAAATCCCCAAACTCGGTAGTTTGATCTTAACTCATGACCTCAACGGTGAAGTGAAGGGATTAGATGCTTTTCAAGAGGAGGAACACCCTCCTGTATCTATCGTTTTCTGGTCTTTCCGAGTAATGGTCGCGCTTGGTTTTGGCATGCTTGTTATTGGTTTGTGGAGCCTTTGGCTAAGAAAACGTCGCAAACTTTTTGATTCAAGGGCACTTCAACGTATTTGTGTCCTGTTTGCCCCAGCGGGGTTCATTGCAGTTTTAGCAGGCTGGATAACCACCGAAGTCGGTCGCCAGCCTTACACCGTATACGGTCTTTTAACCACAGCCAATTCGGCATCGCCTATTGATGCCGCCGCGGTGAGCGTATCCCTGACGGCGTTCATCGTGGTTTACTTTGTGGTTTTTGGAGCAGGCTTCTTCTATCTACTGCGTTTGATGCGCAAATCTCCAACTCGTTATGAAGAAGGCTTAGACAGCCGACTTCCTGATGGCACGAAAACCGATGCCATCACACATTCTAACCATCTAACCTAGGAGCTAACTCATGGATTACGCATTAATTTGGTACGCTTTGATTGGGCTCGCCGTTCTGATTTATGTCGTGTTAGATGGCTTTGATCTCGGTATTGGTATCCTCTTCCTCAGCGCGAATGACGATGAAGAGCGCGACATGATGATGAACAGCATCGCTCCTGTTTGGGATGGGAATGAAACTTGGCTAGTTCTTGGCGGTGGTGGGCTTTTTGCCGTGTTCCCCCTCGCCTACGCGGTCATTATGCCAGCACTCTATGCTCCCCTGATTTTAATGCTGCTCGGGCTAATTCTGCGCGGGGTTTCTTTTGAGTATCGCTTCCGAACACAACGCGGAAAGTTTTTATGGGATAGCGCTTTTTTCATTGGTTCACTCACCGCGGCATTGATGCAAGGCATTATGCTTGGAACCCTGCTCCAAGGTATAGAGGTTAGTGAACGAGCATACGCAGGTGGATGGTTTGATTGGCTTTCGCCGCTTAGCATATTTTGTGGCTTGGCGCTTGTTTGTGCTTATATTCTGCTCGGTTCATGCTGGTTATTAATCAAGCTTCCAGAAGAGCTGATGGGGCGCTATTACGTGGTCGCGCGACGATGGGGACTAGCGATGGTAGCCTGTATATTCATCGCCAGTTTGTGGCTGCCATTGAGCCAAAATATCGTATTTGAACGTTGGTTCTCATTACCAAACTCGCTGCTGTTTTTCATCTTACCAATTATTGCAGCGGCACTCATTTGGCAGCTATTCAAAGCCTTACTCGACCACAAAGCTGTTCGTGCCTATGTACTTGCCATCGGCCTGTTTCTTGTTTCCGCGATGGGTTTCGGTGTCAGTACATTTCCTTACTTGGTCCCATTCGCACTCACTTATCAAGACGTCGCCGCGCCAGATAAAAGTTTGGCATTTTTACTTGCCGGTGCGGTGGTATTACTTCCTCTGATCATAGCCTACACGGCTTATTCGTATTGGGTTTTCCGCGGTAAGATGAAACGTGGAGAGGGATATCACTAATGAAACTAAAACCCATTTTGTGGTTCATTGGCATTTGGCTGGCAAGCGTGGTCGCCTTGTTTATCGTCAGTTCGCTGATACGAGCTGCGATATTGTAGGCCAAGAGTCTACTGCACCACATCTGAAGCCATTGAGGTCTATACTCAAGCAAGGGTAAAGCAACGGAGTGTTTTTATGACCTTAAAGCAGATTCTGGCAACTTTGATTCCTTTGACAGGTCTACTGTTTTCACCAAATGCATTGTCCGTAGACAAGCAGATGTCATCCGCCATGAAAAGTAAAATGCGGTCTATTTGCTCCACAACAGACGATCAGGGCCATTGGCAAGTTGCTCAAGCTACTCCTGACGCTAGACGCTCACTCAACATGGTGCTTTATCAAATGAATGCCGATGATAAATTGAAAGCGATTCATGAAGTGAGAACGAAAATGGTCGGCGGAACCCATTATGCATTTGAGTTCGAGTTGCAAGATGGCCAAGTCTGGAACGCGATAGTCCTGCACAGTGCCCGAGGCGATTACATGATCGAAAGACACGCTAAGAAAGGCGAACTCTGCCCTAAAGAAGGCGAGTCATAAAACCTCGCTTCAAATATAGCAAAGGCGACAGTTACGTCGCCTTTGTTTTATACCGTTTTCGCCTCTATCTTCTCATTCACTTTATCGCAAATGTATTCCCCAATTGGCATCGCAGATGTCGCTGCGGGAGAGGGTGCGTTGCAAACGTGCAGGCTTCTTGCGCTCTCGGCAAACAAGAAGTCATGAACCAAAGTGCCATCAGATAACACCGCTTGCGCACGAATACCCACAGGATATGGTTTGAGATCTTCCACCTTGATGCTTGGGCAGTATTTGTTGACCAACTTAAGATAGCCCGGCTTCCACCACGAGTTCTTAAACTCATCCAATCCGGTTTTTAGATGCTTTTGTGTCACCTTCCAGAAACCGGAGAAGCTGAGCATTTGCATGGTATCTTGCAAGCTGAAGTTAACCTTGTCGTACCCTTCTCGCTTCCAGCCTTGAACCGCATTTGGACCAACAGTCACACTACCATCAATCATGCGAGTCAGGTGGACGCCCAAGAATGGCAAATCAGGGTCTGGAATTGGATAAATAAGATGATTCACCACTCGGTCGTGTTTGCTATCTAAGCGGTAGTATTCACCACGATAAGGGATGATTTGGAAATCGGTCGGAATAGACATCATCTTAGTCATGCGATCCGCCATCAAACCGCTACAAGTAACCAAGAACTTGGTATTAAGTTGCATGGTTTGCCCGTCTGAAATGCAGGTCAGTTGAACTTCTTCATCCTTCTCTTCGGCAGCCACCACTTTGGTTCTCAGACTGATTTGACCGCCGAGCTTTTTAAACTCTTCCGCCATCTGCTCTGTGACCAAACGATAATCGACAATACTGGTGGTTTTGACATAAATCGCACCCAAGCCTGTGATGTTTGGCTCAGCCAGCTTGAGTTGGACTTCATCGAGTAGCTTTACGTCGATGCCGTTGACATGGCAGCGCTCATAGAGGGCATTCATGCGTTCGACTTCTTGCTCGTTGGTCGCAACCAGTAACTTGCCACAGTTCTCCACCGGAATATCGTGCTCGGCGCAGAACGAAATGGTTCGCTCTACCCCGCGCTTACAAAAGTCCGCCTTTAAGCTGCCCGGCGCGTAGTACACCCCGGCATGAATCACGCCGCTATTGTGTCCGGTTTGATGCTTAGCAAAGCCGGACTCTTTCTCAACCAATAAAATGGATTTGTCTGGGTGACGTTGCTGCAGTTGCCATGCCGTCGACACACCAACGATACCGCCACCAACAATGATGTAGTCATAGACTGATTTCATACGACCTCTTATAAAACCGATAGTTGAGATTGTTGCAATTTGAACTTGCGACCACTGTAAATGAACACCGCGACAAATACCGCGCAGCTTGCCACACGAACCAACATTGGGATGTCGTACCAAACCAGCAATGTACCCACCACTACCAACAAGAGACGCGTCAGAATGTTTAGAGGACCTTCCAAGTAGCCTTCAATCGCACCAATCAATGCATAGGTACCGATGATGGCAAAGAAGCCCACGGTAATTACCGACGTCACATCCCAACTGACTAAGCCTGTGTAAGCAATCAACAGCGGGACAAGATACAAACCTTTGGCGATTTTCCACGCCATCAAACCGGTACGCATTGGCGGTGTTTTAGCAATGGTTGCCGCAGCGAATGCGGTCAAACACACTGGAGGCGTAACGTTACTGTCTTGCGATAACCAGAAGATGATGAGGTGAGCAGCCAGCAATGCCAAGCCTACCGCTTCCATACCCAAACTTTGCTCTAGTAGGGTTTCCATAAAGTCCGCAGGTACTAGCGCCACCATTTCTTTCGCGGTTTCCAACGCCATTGGCGCATTAAGCAGTTCCAGCTTTTCTGGCGCCGCCAACATAAAGATGGCTTTTGCTTGTTCAGGCAATTGACCTGACACCATCAATTCAAGCAATTGGTTTTCCGCAATCAACTTGTAAAGCGCAGGGGCAGACAGTGTGCCCAACACAATATACGCCGCTGTCACGGGTAAACCCATACCCAAAACAAGAGAAGCGAGTGCAATCAGAACGATCATGATGAACAAGTCACCATTCGCCCAACCATCGATCATCAATGAGAACGTGTTGCCGATGCCCGTTGTACTGATTACGTTGATCACCAATCCAATACCCACCAGCAATACAGCGGTTGTCGCCATGTTTTTCGCGCCTTGCGAAAGTGCTTCGATGATCGCTTTTGGTCCCATCTTATGATCTTTCGAAAACCAAGAAGCCACCACCACTGAAATGATCGATAGGCCAGCAGCGTAAGTTGGCGTAAAGCCTTGAACCAACAAAGTAACCAACACCGCTAGCGGGATAAGGTTGTGCCAACCGCTGATCAACACTTTCAATAGAGATTCATCGCTGGTCGTGATTTTTTGAACGCCGCTGCGTTTGGCTTCAATACGCACAAAGAACGCAACAGACAAGAAATAGATAAGAGCAGGAATGAAAGACACCGCGATGATATCGACATAAGGAATTTGCGTGTAAGACGCCATGATGAAAGCACCCGCCCCCATCACTGGTGGCATCAACTGACCACCTGTTGACGCCGCAGCTTCAACCCCCGCTGCAAAGCGCGAAGGGAAACCCGCTTTTTGCATTAAAGGAATACTGATAACACCGGTGGAAACCGTATTTGCCACACTAGAGCCCGATACTGAGCCCATCAAACCGGATCCAATCACCGCAATAAAACCCGGACCGCCGATGATTTTGCCAGCCGCAGCACGTGCCACATTGATGATGTAATCGCCGACACCAGAGCGCACAAGAAACGCACCAAACAGAATGAACATGAATACGAAAGTCCAACTGATGCGCGAAATAGAGCCAAACATGCCCTCAGAAGAATAGAAGCTACGGTAGAGCAAGGTTTCCATGCTCAAACCCGGAAAGTGGAAAATACCTGTTGCCCACTTACCCCAAAGCACAACGTAACTGAGACACACCACAATCAGCACTGGAATAAACCAGCCCATGGTGCGTCGAATCAGCTCAATAACAATCAGAATTGCCATGATGGCGAAGAACCAATCGCTGGTCACGAACTTCACGCCACGTTCATACAGCGCATCTTCGGCATAGGGAATGTAGAGTAAACATGCGACCGCGCCCATAGCAATTAACACATCAATGCCGAGCGCAACCTTACTCTGCTTGAGAGAGATATGAGCCGGATACCAAAGCGCACAAATCACCGCAAAACCAGCAAAGTGGGTCGCGGAAATCCATAACTCCGGTAACGTCGATAAGGTATTAAACCAAATGTGCAAAGCAGACAACACCACGCCAAACACTGTGATTGTGGTGGTTACCCACGGAAAATCTGTGCGCGTGGGCAGCTCAAATTTCTGCAATTCCTTTTCTATTGAGTCGCTCATCTCATACTCCAAGCTCTGGCGGCTTTTTCCATCTTAGATATCGGTAGGGATAAAATGCCCCGAGCCGAAACTCAGGGCGAAGTTGGCGTTATTTCGCCATTAGGTCTGATGGGATTTCGATGCCCATTTCTTTGTAGTAACGCGCCGCACCTGGGTGAAGAGGCACTGGCAAGCCAGCAATCGCTTTCTCAATCGCCATTGCTTTTGTTGCTTTGTGGATGCCTTGTAGGAAAGGCAGGTTTTCGTAGATCGCTTTGGTTAGCTGGTAAACGTCTTCTTCCGAGATATCTTCACGAACTGCCAAGAAGTTTGGCTGTGCAATGGTGGTGATCGGCTTATCTAGACCCGGATACGTGTTCGCTGGGATCTCGTACTTCGTCCATAGGTTGTAGTTGCCGTTCGCCTTTTTGATTTGCTCGTCAGTAAACGAAAGAATCGAAATGTCTTTACCCAACGCAGCAAATGCCTGAGTGACCGCACCAACAGGTACACCTGCAGGCGTGTTCATGCCGTCAATGGTGCCGTTTTGAAGTGCGCTCGCACTGCCGCCGTAGCCCATGTAAGCAAGATTGAATTTATCAGGGTCGACCTTCAGACCTTTCATGATTTGACGACCAGAGTTCTCAGTACCAGAGTTCTTCTTACCGATAGAGAACTTCTTGCCATCTAGGTTGTTCAGGTCAGTCACTGTGCCAGTTTTTGCTAGGTCAGAGCGAACAATAAAGTGCTCAACGTTTTGCCACAGCATAGAGACTGAGCGCAGTTGTTCTTGACGACCGCTCTTCTCATAAGGACCTTCACCAGACCAAGCCCATGCACCGTAAAGACCTTGTAGAATCGCGAACTGTGCTTCGTTTTCGTTCAGCAGTTTGACGTTTTCACCAGAGCCCGCAGAGCTGATTGCAGAAAGGGAGAAGTGGTGCTTTGGTGCCAATTTCACTTTGCTTAACGTCGCCAACGCTACGCCCACAGGGTAGTAAGTACCACCTGTCGATGCCGTTGCAAGAATGTAGCTACGGTCCTCTGCGGCAGCGTTAGCAGCAATACCAAAAGAAGTCACAGCGACAGCCAAAGCTTTTACCAGCTTATTCATTTTCATTATTACTCTCCGTGTAGTCGTTTCACGATTGGGGATTTACATCATGTTAAATCTTTATTAACAACAAATTCCCTAGAGCAATTGAAATGCCAACTTTTAAGTCATTGTATTTGTTGACCTAAGCACAGAAAGACATCAAAAATGAGCAAAATTCTGCTGATTTGATAGCAAAGCGATGAGCAAGATCTTGCTTATTCAAGAGAAGAAGGTTGCACGCCTAGATCGCAAAAGGTTAATAAAATGTGATCAAGACAAAATAAATGGACGATTCGCTGATAAGCAATATTTTGCCGACGTGATTTTAGGTTGAACCGCAACTAATGAGCGTCTTAACAATAAGAAGAAAAAGCGCATCATTCTAAACTGCTCACTTTATCAGCGGAGGTTTATAGCCTAAACGACTACAAATAGCACAAAAATACAGCAAAACAAGCCATGTTACAGAATTGATAAGTCATTTATTCTAACTTTGAATTAAAAAAGCAGTTCGATCCACCAGTTAAGAAACAAACATTGACCGTATCAACTTATTTTCTACTTCGGGGTTGTGCCAATAGTCTCATGTTCGTTAGGGTAACAACACGCCAAGGCAAACCTATTCCTTGGTATTTTTTCGTCATTAAGGATCACCCATGTCAGCAACTGCGCAATTACAATTCGCTTTAAAACGCCCATCTGGCGTTGCTGCTGCGATCCTCCTGCTCTCTCTGAAACTGATTCAGAGCTGACAGGCTATATCTAAACTTTCTGTCAGCTTGAGAAGAAGCTGACGGGAACACCACATACTCCTCCCATTCCTTTCAGTTTCTTCCAAGCGAAACATAAGAGGAATAACAATGTTAAGCGCACGCAATATCGCCGCTTTGGGCTTCATGACTTTCGCCATGTACTTAGGCGCGGGTAACCTGATCTTCCCTCCATTTTTGGGTTACCAAGCAGGTGAAAACTTTCTGAGCGGGATGTCTGGCTTCCTCTTAACGGGCGTAGGTCTGCCTGCAATGGCACTGGTGATGGTCGCTATCGTAAACGGTTCAGATAAATTAACCGCTGCCCTACCTAAACCTTTGGCGACCAGTTTTTGGGTAATGGTATTTATCGTGATTGGTCCTGCATTCGTAATACCACGCGCGATTACCGTGGCTTACCAATTTAGCTTTGCACCAATGTTTGGTGATGCCGCTTTGGTGCCTTTCACAATTGCTTTCTGTGTTATCACCATTTTGTTTGCGCTATACCCGGGCAAATTGGTCGACAACCTAGGCAAGATCTTAACCCCTGCATTGATGGCTATTTTAGTGATCATGTCTGTGACCGCTCTGATTTACCCAACCGGCGAGCTAACTGCCGCAACGGGACCATACGTATCTGGCGCATTTGCTGAAGGCTTGACGCAAGGCTACATGACCATGGATGCGTTAGGTTCTATCGGTTTTGGTTGGATCATCTTCCGAGCGATTCGCAGCATGGGGGTGGATTGTCCGAAAGCCACCGCAAAATACACGCTAATCGCAGCTTTGATGTACGCCGTTGCCATGGCATTTGTTTACATCTCATTGGCTTACATTGGCTCGACGAGCTCATACTTGGGTTCTGAGTTCAGTAATGGTGGCGACATCTTAACGGCGTTCACCTTCAGCCACTTCGGTGCATTTGGCTCACTATTATTAGGTGCCGTGATGGTATTGGCGTGTTTGACTACTGCTATCGGCGTAACCACAGCAGGCAGTGAGTTTTACGACAACACTTTCAGCAAAGTGAACTACAAAGGCTGTGTGATCACGACCATGGTATTGGCAGGTTTGATCGCTAACGTAGGTCTAGAACAACTATTGGCTATCACATTACCAGCGGTTGTGGCGCTTCACCCAGTAGCGATTGCATTGATGATCATGGCACCGGTGCGCAACAAGATGTCGCAAATCATGGTGGTTGTGACCGCATTCACTGCTCTAACGTTTGGTTGTGTTGATGCGCTGCACATCCTAGGTTACATGCCAGATTCCACCGATGAGTGGATGGGTAATTACATGCCTCTGTACAATGACTTTGCTAGCTGGATTATGCCTAGCGTATTTATGATGATTGTTGGTCTGCTGTTTACGACGAAAACCAACCAAACCGAACAATTCGAGCTGGTAAATGAATAGCCGTTTAACATAAGACATCACTCAATAAGTAAGTTAATATGTAGTTCGCTTATTGATATCAGGCAAAGGAGTTGCCTGAACTATGGATTGATGTGGAGCGCTTATGGACAATCAGTATTTAGACATCAGAACGCTCAACTTTATCGTTATTCTGTTCTCTTGCATTTACTCAATCAGTCTACTTTGTTACCAATACACACAGAAAAAAATCAAAGGCTTAAAGACTTTTTCTCTCTCGCTGTTATTTATTGGCTTTGGGCCTTTTTTACTGGGATTTAGAGGCTCCGCACCAGATTGGCTTACCATCGTCATAGCTAATACGCTCATATTAATCGGCTTCTTGCTTACGCTTTACAGCGTGAGCATTTTTCGTCAATTCCCTCTAAAACTGGCCCACTCACTCGCTTTTTTAACGCCCATTTTCAGCGGTTCGTTTTATTATTTCACCTTCCATGACCATTCAATTAAAAGCCGTATCATTTACTTAAGTGTTTATATCTGCATCGTTACGTTTTTTAGTGGGATCGCCATGCTGAAAGGCACCAAGCAAGACCAAAAACTCCCAATCATAGTGATGGCGTGCTCCTTCTTTTGCTTCAGTATTTTTATGGGCTTCAGAGCACTTTGGAGCGCTTTCGCCAATGAAGTGCCAAATTTTATGACCGCAGGTTTTATCCACCAGATGACGTTTTTACTTAGCATCTGTCTGATTGTCGCTATGAGCTTTAGCATGTTGTGGCTAATTAATGGCCGCTTGATACAGTCAATCAATGATCTCTCACATTTAGACGCCCTCACAGGGCTTCATAATCGTCGCGCGATGGAAGAAATTGTTCCAAACCTTGTTAATCAAGCGCACAAACGGAAGCAATCAATAAGCATCATCATGACCGACATGGACGAGTTCAAAGCGATTAATGATCACTACGGCCATACGGTAGGAGATTCCGTCATGGCTACGATTGCCGCTATCTTTAAGAAACACCTCCCAGAGTCAGCTTGCACAGTACGATTTGGTGGTGATGAGTTCATGATTGTTTTACTTGAAAAAGCACAACGCGCCAAAATTGTTGCCGAGCAAATTCGCCTGGCGGTGGAAACTGAAGCCTCATTGCAGTCATTCGAGAATGAGATCACCATGAGCTTTGGAATCAGTGAGTTATCTGAGGGACAATCGCTTCACGAGGTCGTTGCTGAAGCAGACGAAGCGCTGTATAGCTCTAAACATACGGGCAGAAACCAAGTCACCTTGTTTGGAGAAGGGAAAGGCCTAACTTATAAGTTTGTCCCAACTCCCTCAAAGAGCGCATAATCATATTTGTGACGCCCATAGCGGTAAGTCAGCTTAAAAATTGCGTTAAGTATAATCAGAGCGATTTAAACCAAACTTTTGCATCTTTTGATTCAAAGTTCGACGAGGTAAATCCAACTCCTGCATCACCTCGTTAATGCGTCCGTGATGCCTGACCAATGAATCATGCAGCACCTTACGCTCAAAATTATGTAATTGAATAACCAGAGGAACACCCACTTGCGTCTCCTCCGTGGTTGACGAAGGACGGCTAGAGAGAATTTCCATCACAGATACCGTTTCATCCAAAGCAAAACGCATAGCCACGTTTCGCAGCTCTCGAACATTCCCAGGCCAAGCATAGGAAAGCACTGCGTTTCTGTCGGCATCACTCAATGGTCGGGTTTCAGGGTTAGTTTGCAAGGTGAAGTGCTCAAACAAAATCAGTGAATCTTCTTCTCGCTCACGTAATGGTGGCAAATAGATCTGCGCCACATTGAGTCGATAATACAAATCTTGACGAAACTCATCATGATCATTGAGATCTTCTTTCGCCGCCGCGATCACTCGTAAATCAACGCCGATCTGCAGATTCCCCCCCACTCTTTCAACGGTATGCTCTTGAAGCGCCCGCAGCACTTTCACCTGCATCGACAACGGCATGCTTTCTATCTCGTCAAAAAACAACGTGCCTTTATCGGCGTATTCCAACTTGCCGATGCGTCGTTTGTTTGCACCAGTGAACGCTCCAGCTTCGTGACCAAACAACTCACTCTCGAAAAGGTGTTCTGGAATCGCACCACAGTTTATCGGCACAAAGTGATGAGGTTTTCTTTGGCTTTCATTATGTAAACTGGTCGCCACCAGCTCTTTACCACAACCCGTTTCACCGTAGATGATCACGTTAGTATCGATTTTCGCCAATTTCGCAACTTGCTCGCGTAATTGCTGCATCACTCGACTTTGACCAATGAGCACCTCTTCTAAACCACTCACGCTAGCTAGATACTCTTGGCGGTGAAGCGTCGATGTTTGCGCGCGATGGCTCTCGACCGCATCTGTGACGCGTTGAGACAAACGCTCCGGCTGGAAAGGTTTTTCAATAAAATCAAACGCGCCGTTTTGTAGCGCATTCACCGCCATATCCACATCACCATGACCAGTAATTAGTATCATTGGTGTTGGAATGTGATTCGCAATAAGGCTCTCTAAAATCGAAATTCCATCAGTATCTGGCAAACGAACATCACTAACTATCGCATCAAACTCTTGGTTCAGAATGGCGGTTTTGCCTTCCTCCCCCGAGCTAAAAGCTATGACGTCAAACCCCGCCAATTGCAGCCATTGGCTTGTTGCTTGACGAACGATGTCATCATCTTCAATTAGGGCGATACGCGGAATGTCGTCAAAAGTCATGAGTTACTGCCTGATCGGTGATAGAAGTCTTTGCTAAAGTTAGCAAAAACCATGCTATAGAAAAGGAGCTAGATCCCACTTCTTAATCACAATTCTTTAACATCCAATCAGTTAAGCGCACTCTTTCACTACCAACTACGATAACTATGTTCAGCCAAACGGAGCTCGTATGCAGCGCACTAAGAATGGGAAAATGTGGCTAACCGCCGTATTGATCAGTGCGCTGGTGATCTTTTTCTACGGTGCTAGCCGAGAGGTGGCCCATCAATGGCTGAGCGTCCAAACTCAACAAGAAGCACAACAGAAACTCCTCGACTACATTGGTGAAGTCCGCCGAGCATTAAAGCGTTTCTATCACCTTCCCTATCTCGTCACGAATAACCCAGAAACAATTGCGTTTGTGAAAGGCAATTTAAACTACTATGAGCCACTTCAAGCACAACTGACACAGCTCGATAAAGCCGCGAATACAGAGGGTTGGTTGATTCTTTCAACCTCGGGAGAAGTGTTGGTATCGAGTCTTATCGATGAACGGTTCAGCCGCTCTGACCGCCGTGCGATTGTCGAACAAATACAACGTCAGGGAGAAGGCGTCTCACTGGTGAATAAAACAAAAGGTTCTAGTCCGCTTTACTACCTCTCGGCACCAATTTTTGATGGTTTGGAGATAGCGGGCATCGTTGTTGTTCAAATCAACCTGAGTTTGCTAACGGAGCAGACCATCACCAGCCAAGACATCATCACGCTACAAAATCGCCATCAACGCTTCTTCCTCTCCAGCAGCACAAACTATAACGCCGACTGGTTTAATGAACCGAATAACCAAGTCAAAGTCGAAACTCAAACGCTGTATGACAATACGGTGATTCATTTCTGGACTCTCAATCAGCAGCGCTACTTTGCACACACAGTAAAGCTGGACGACTTAAACTGGTTTGTCAGTTACCTTATTCCGACCAAACCTGTTCAGCAAACGATTAGTGTCATTGGATGGAGCATCGCAGCGCTCCTCCTGCTCCTTATCCTGTTGGTCATCATTGGTTTACAGCGTCGACAAAAACATCTCAATCAGCAGCGTATTCAAGCCTTACTAGAAGAATCGCAACGCCGACTTAAACAGATGATCAATAAAACACATGTTGGTTTGTTGTTGATTGACGAACAAGGTCTATTGTTCGACCTCAACCCAATGGCAAAACGCCTTTTTTGTCTTCCTGAAAGTGTGAATCGTCATACCTTCGCTTGGGAGTTATTTGATGCAGGTAATTCAAATTCGACCACACTCACTTTGCTTAGAGATCTGCCAAAGCATAAGGAACTAGCAGAGATTAGCGCTGTAGAAACCATGGCGAGACGCAGTGATGGCAGCGTATTTCCTGTACTCTTTTCACTCACTAGCTTCCCATGGCACGGTGAGCAGTATTTCCTTGCTACCATAATCGACATTAGCAAACGTAAAAAAGCGGAACAATCGCTGCAGCTGATTAACCAAGAGCTCGCTCAAAGGGTGGAAGAGCGAACTCAAGCTTTAAAACAAGCCCAAGAGCAATTGATTGAATCAAGCAAAATGGCAGCATTGGGCAGAATGTCGAGCGCGATTACCCACGAGTTAAACCAACCATTGACTGGCCTGCGTACCCTTTTAACCACCAACGAGTTGCTAGCAGAACGTGGACAAACAGACATGATGAAAGCCAATAACAAGTTGATTCAAAAGTTGATTGACCGCATGGCAAGCATGACCAGTCAGCTAAAAACGTTTGCCTACAATAAACCAGAAACACTGCACGAAATATCGCTGACAAACGCTTTAGAAGAGACGCTACGCGTCTATCAATCTCAACTCGCGAAGGTAGACGTTCGGGTACGCATTCCCAACGACTTACCCAATATCATTGGCGAAGAGCAACGCCTACAACAAGTGCTCGGCAACCTAATTTCTAACGCATTAGATGCGATGAAAGAGACCCAAGATCCACAGTTAATGATTGCCGTTACACCCACTACCGATAATGTTGAGGTCGTGGTAAGTGATAATGGGTGTGGGGTACCTTCGGACCAACTCGATACCATGTTCGAACCTTTCCAAACCAGTAAAAAAATTGGTGATGGACTGGGGTTAGGACTTTCCATCACCGCCAACAATATGCGAGATATGCAAGGGAAAGTCAGTGCGCAGCTCAACGCTGATAAAGGCATGTCCTTCACCTTAATGTTTGAGCTCGCTCCTCATCGTAGCTAACCCAATACCATCCACCTCTTCAGCTTTTCTCCACACAATTAAAGAGCAATAAATCTTGATCAACTTTATAAAGCGAGTTGCCTAACCTACGCTTAACTTGATGAATCGCCACATGCTATTCATCAGCGCAATTTTTGGTGGTTGACACCAAGTTTTAGCTCCCACCATCTAATTTATTGATAAGTAATTATTTAAAGTAAGAATGGATGCGTTATGAGAAAACTAACTTTAGCAGCAACAGGGGCGCTTTTTATTTTATCACCTCACGCTTTTGCAGCACCTTACGCAGCAGACGCTCGAAGTCACGGAATGGGAAATACAGGCGTCGTTTCCGCTGACTATTTAACCGCTCCTCTACACAACCCAGCCCTAGGCGCTCTCTATCGAGAAAATGACGATATCGGCCTACTCATTCCTGCTCTCGGCGTCAATATTCACGATGAGGATGAAGCTTTATCAGCCGTTGATGATGTTCAAGACCTTTACGATAGTATTCAGGGCATTCCCACACCTGCGAACGAAGCCGAACTTAATCGACTACTCGATCAATTAGATAAGAGTGCTCCAGTCGTCATTAACGGAGGTCTGAGCCTCGCGATTGCGATTCCGACACGCTACATGTCGGTAAACCTTTTTAGCGCTGGTTATGTGGAGATACTTGCGGCACCCGATATCTCAGATTCAACAAACACCGCAGATCGATACCTCAATTCTGCCGTCGACCTAGCGGCTTTCGGTAGTGCGGAATATGGCGTTGCCTTGGCTCGCGCTTACACGATAGGTGGGCAGCAATTCGCATTTGGTATTACGCCCAAATACCAACAGCTTAAAACCTATACGCAGCGTACAACACTAGATGACTTTGATATCGAGGATTACGACAAAAGTGAAGTATCAAAGAACACGTTCAATATGGATCTTGGGGTCGCTTGGTATCACAACGCATTTAGAGCTGGTCTCTCGTTAAAAGACGTCTTCGAACAAGATATAGAAACAAAACTAGGCAACTATACCTACGAACTCACGCCACAAGCGACCCTTGGTATCGGCTATGTCGGGGACTATGTCGCTCTGAGCCTAGACGCCGATCTCACCAAACAAAAGCGCTTTAAAGAGCTCGACGATGACACCCAGTTTATTCGAGTTGGTATCGAGGGGAATGCTTGGGGATGGGCGCAACTCCGCGCTGGTTATGAAGTTGACCTAGAAAATAACCTCGATAACTCGGTGACAGGTGGCATTGGCATCAGTCCTTTTGATGTAATCAGTGTAGACCTAGCAGGGTCTTACGCTGGCGATAACCAGTTTGGCGCGGCGGCGAATTTAGCATTTACGTTTTGAATACGAATGCCAACCTAAATTCACTTAGGTTGGCATTGTTAACAACCATCCTATATCTCAATGTTTATCATTACTGACGTTTGGTGATGAACTGATAAAAACACGATCTCGCTACAAGTATCGAGATGTCTCCTACACTATTCTCAAGCAATAAATCCACAAACATTTCCTAGATATAAAGAGTGAGAAACATGATTAAGTTTCCAGATAATTTCCTTTGGGGTGGTGCCATTGCGGCAAACCAGGTAGAGGGGGCATACAACCTTGGGGGGAAAGGTTTATCAACATCAGATATGTTGCCAAACGGCATTCTAAGCCCGCATCAAACGTGTGAAGAACGAACGCCTGGCATCAAAGATCTTGCGATCGATTTCTACAATCGCTATCCAGAAGATATTGCCCTGTTTAAAGAGATGGGATTCACCTGCCTGCGCTTGTCCATCGCTTGGAGTCGTATTTTTCCTAATGGCGATGAGCTTGAGCCAAACGAAGAAGGACTGGCGTTTTACGACAAAATTTTTGATGAGCTGGCCAAACACGATATGCAACCATTTGTAACGCTTTCTCATTACGAGATGCCTTACGCCTTGGTTGAGAATTATGGTGGTTGGGGCGATCGTCGAGTGATCGAGCTTTTCGAGCGTTACGCTAAAACCGTGTTAGAACGCTACAAAGATAAGGTCAAACTGTGGCTTACCTTTAACGAAATCAACATGTCACTGCATGCGCCTTTTACGGGAGTGGGCTTGCAAGAAGACGCCAGTGAACAAGACATTTATCAAGCGATTCACCACCAGCTTGTAGCAAACGCGAAAGCGGTAAAACTGTGTCAGCAAATCGTACCAAACGGCAAGATTGGTAACATGCTGCTTGGCGCAATCAACTACCCATATACTTGTAACCCTGATGATGTGTTAGCCGCCATGCATGAAAACAACAAGTGGTTGTTCTTCGGTGATGTACAAACACGTGGTCAGTACCCTGGCTACATGAAGCGTTACTTCCGTGAAAATGGCATTGAAATTCAGATGGAAGAAGGCGACTTAGAAGAGATCGCATCGGCAAGTGTCGATTTCATCTCATTCAGCTACTACGCAAGTGGCTGTGCAAGTGCGGACCCGAAACAGAAGGAAGTGGGTAACATCGTCGATAGCGTACCAAACCCATATCTTGAGAAGAGCCAATGGGGCTGGTTGATCGATCCAAAAGGCCTGCGCGTTTTGCTTAACTTCCTTCACGATCGTTACCAAAAACCGCTATTTATCGTCGAGAATGGCTTAGGCGCTCGTGATGAATTCGATGAAAACGGGGAAATCCAAGACGATTATCGAATTTCATACCTTAATGATCATTTGGTTCAAGCACACGAAGCGATTCTTGATGGCGTTGAGTTGATGGGCTTCACCAGCTGGGGGCCTATCGACTTGGTGGCTAACTCAACAGCCGAAATGAGCAAGCGTTACGGTTATATTTATGTCGATCGTCATGATGATGGGCAAGGAACGCTAGAGCGTAAACGCAAGAAGAGCTTCTACTGGTATCAAGACGTGATTCGTACTTCAGGCGGTTCATTGAAAAGCTAAGTCTGTTGTCTGGATATAAAGTGCGACTAGGCATTCGCCTAAACCATCAAGCCCTGCATTTGCAGGGCTTGAATTTTAAGGTGTTAATGCATTTAGAGATTAAACTGCAATCTCTCCACCGTCTTCACGTCGAATGACAACCGTCGCCGCTCGTGGGCGCACAGAAACACCAGCAGGCGTTTCTTCGGCGGCATCTTCACTGTATGGCCAGTTGCCTGGGTGCTGAATATTCACAAACAATGATTTGTAATCAGGGCTGATAGTAAAGCCCGTCACTTCACAACCATTTGGTCCGACAAAGAAACGTTTAAGCTCTGCTTGGTTATCCGCACCAATCACTGCTTGGTCACCATTCTCATCTGTTAGCTTAGATGGCACAACGGCCAACATTTGATCATTAGTGTAAGACGTAACTTCATCTGCGCCGTTATCGGTCTGAATCCACAAAATACCACGGCCATCAAACGCTAATCCGTCAGGGCTAGCAAACTGGTTTAGCTCATTCAGGCCAGAACGGTTGGTATCTGCATCACCATTTGCTGGCGAACCAAAGACAAAAATATCCCAAGTAAAGTCTGTAGCTGAAGCCCCTTCATCCCAACGAATAACGTGACCAAACTTATTATTCAAACGTGGGTTCGCAGGATTGGTTTCATCTGTACGGCGCGTATTGTTCGTCAATGTTAAGTAAACCGAACCTGTGAATGGATCAACCGTACACCACTCTGGGCGATCCATTGGGGTTGCCCCAACGAGGTCAGCCGCGCCTGCCGTATTAATGATAATTTCAGCCAATGAGTTAAAGTGCTCCGCTAACGTACCACCAGATTTTGTTACGCTATCAAGCGTCAACGGCAACCAAGTACCTGTACTGTCTTCATTGAAACGCGCAACATACAGTGTGCCTTCGTCCATGTACTTATCGCCTGCCGCTAGGCGGTTTTCCGAGTTTGCATCTGCTGGATCCCACGCTGCCGCAGATTCAAATTTGTATAGGTACTCAAAGCGAGAGTCGTGACCAGAGTAGAATACCACTGGTTTGCCTTCTTCAAGCTTACCAAAAGTACAGCCTTCGTGACGGAAACGACCTAGTGCAGTACGCTTCTTCGCACGCGAGTTTTGCGTGTAAGGGTCAATTTCGACGATGTAACCGTGACCATTGGCTTCATTACGGTAATCATCCATTGCACTTGCTCCTGTTGGAGCCACATTAAAGCGAGAGAACTCATCAAGACGCTCTTCTGCATTTCCTGCAAGTGTTTCCCACAAGTAGCGTGTGCTTTGGTCATCAACACCAATGCGATCTTGTTCTTCTGTACGAGTCCCGGCGTTAACAAAGTAACCTGGCCAGTTCTCTTCACAAGTTAAGTAAGTGCCCCATGGCGTGTAGCCGTTGCCACAGTTGTTTAACGTACCACGTGCTTGGCTGCCATCTGGCGAGAAACGAGTGACGGTTAGTGACGTGTGCGCGACTGGGCCAGATAAGTCCATTGCTGTCGCACCAGTGTAACGGCGGTTTAGTGGATCGGTATCAACCAACTTCCACATGTTGTCTTCCAGTTGAATGCGAACCACTGACACACCGTGCGCATTAATCTCTTTACGCACTTCATCTACAATGGTACGTACGCCATTTTCAACCGTCGGACCGTTTGGATGCAGTGCTGATGTATCAATGTACTCGTGGTTAATACATAGCAAGCCATCTGTGGTGCTATCGTTCAATGGGAAAAAATGCATGCCGTCATGGTGCATGCCTAGCGCATTTAACTGATCGGTACTGGTGTTGGTACCATCATTTTGCCATGCGCTGCCTTGTGCATTAAGTGGTGTTCCCCAAGGTACCAATACTTGTGCGGTGTAGCCTTGTGGAATTGAAACGGCGTCAGTGAGTGAGCCAGGGATAGATTCAAAGTTAAGAACGGCTTTAGATACGCCCGAGCCACTGCTTACTGTACTCCCTGAGTCCGATGAATTACAACCAGCCAACCCGAAAGCACCAAACGCTGTCATCGCACTGATGCCTAAACCACCTTTCAGAATGCTGCGTCGAGATAGGCTCGCTTCTAATACTTCTTCAAATGGTTTGTTTTCACTTTGGTTATAACGCGTCGCGTCAAAGGTTTCCTTGCTCATTTTTACTTTCCCGATCTTATAGTTTAATTAATAAATAAGTGATTAGTTGAACGGCAAGAAGTTTGGAGAAGAAAAATGACAAAAGTGCTTAAAACATATGAAACTTGTGTTTCAGCAGTTCAGCAAACTCAGCAGCGTTACCAATTGAGCAATTAAGTTTTGGTCACATAATCACCAACTGTATCGCTTCATTCTGATTTTACTTGGGCTAAAGTGTGATAGAAGGTATAAGGTGTACGAATTCAAATCATCTACGAGAGATAATCATGAAATTAGACAAGATCGATAACAAGAGCCGTCGTATCCGTAAAAAGCTGTTCTTAGGTGAGTTCGCAATCCTAGGTTTCGAGATCAGCTGTGAAACAGACATCAACGACTTCGACCGTTACGATGCATTCGTTGATGACTTTATCGACTATATTGATGGGCTTGGCCTTTGCTTCGGCGGCGGTGGTCTAGAACTGTTTGAAGGCTTCCTATGCTCTACAGACCGTTACGGCAGTGCTACTGAAGAGCAAAAAGCACAAGTCATTGCATGGTTAGAAGCGCGTCCAGAAGTGAAAAGCGCAAAAGCTGGCGACTTGGTTGACGCAAACTACCTGTAAGTTACAGAGTCATACTGACAATAATAAAAAGCTGGTCTCCGGACTGGCTTTTTTACTTTTGGAAGTGTGTGATAGTAAAAGTAGAGTGCTGGGAGGTTGTGCGGAGTGAATGTAATTGTGGCGTTTTTGAGCTGGCAATCAGCGGGAAACGGCGTTCCACTGCCAGCTCGTGCCTTTAGGTATCATTAACTATGATTTTTTAGCTGGTGCGTCTTTCGTGTCTTTCCAGTATTGAATACGCACACGATGTAGCTGAGCTCTTCTAGTCTTTTTCATAGTAAAATCCCTCATCTTATATAAGTAACGCTCCTTATGGAGCTTATTGTCTAAGGTCGAATCCCCTTCAATCTATAAGGGAACCAATTATTTAACCGTGACCAATTTCACAACATAATGATAATTACCGATTTCTTGCAGTCATCTTTGGCTAGTAAACGGCGTATTATCTCTCTGACACGGTTAACTTACTCACCAGATATGACAGAAAAATGGCAATCAAGTTCCCTATATTATCTGTCTCTGAATCTTAATAATGATTCCTGAAAAATTTTGCAAGTAAGATATCAATTGCCCTTCACTTTCAGCCGAGTAACTCTTTTCGCGTTCGTGATCGCAGTTGTGTGCAACCCAATTACGGCTGGATTCGCTGCTGATATTGCTGGCGGTACTCGCGTGGCGTAAGCCCTTTATACGTTTTGAAGTGACGATTAAACAGGGCTTGGTTTCGATACCCTACTCTCTCAAACACAATTCCAATCGGCAAAGGCGTTGATTGCAGCAAATCTGCGGCATGATTGATCCGCAATTTCATTAGGCGTTGGCTAAACGGCTCTTTAAAGTGCTTTTGAAACAATCTTGTGACCGCACTGTCACTCAGTGATAAATGGTTCGCCAAGTTCGCGAGCGTCACTTTGCTAGCAAAGTGCTGTTCGAGATACGCGTTAATACTTGCCACTCGCTCTCTTTCCTGTAATTCGTGTTCACTCATCGATAAATAAGAGTGAGTCATCAGTGTTTTCGCCCCTTCATCGTGAGCAATCAGAGACAAAACATGGAGGAATCTAGAGAGTTGCTCCATTGCAGGAAACGTCATGAGCTCATGCAGAAGATCCACAACGTACTGAGCTGTCCGCTCAGAAAACAGCACACCTTTGTTGGCCGCCTTTAAAAGCGGATCAAGCTTTCTAAGCTCTGCGCAATAGAACATCAAATTGGCAATCCACTCACGCTTAAACCAAATCACATGAGTCTCACACTTGCTTTCGACCAATGTGGAGTGAATTGAATGAGGCACACCAGGCGCGATCAATAGCATTTGGTTGTGAGTCACTTCTAATTCGTGATGACCAATATGCAAACTGCCAGTGAAGTGGCGATGGATGACTAATTCAAACACATCATCGTGAAAATGGAGATCGTACTCTTTTTCTGGCTCATCAATGCGACGATAGCGCCAAGAAAAACCTGGTCTTTGCGGTACTTTTTCGATGTGTGCCATTGGCTACTCCACAAAATAGTATTGTTTCACGCTCAAATAATATCAGTATTGCCAGCTTAATCTTCATCACGCCGAAATAGTATTGATATTAAGCGGCATACTATCAACTTTGTGTCGTCACGCTCCTTATTGTTGCCTTGAAAGACAAGATAACTAAGGAGACTTTCATGAGTCACTTCACTGTCAAGCTACGCCAAGTCCTGCACAAAACACGTAATGAATGGGCAACATTCGCCATCAAAGAAATGGAAATTCCACCTAACACTATCGCCAAATTTTATGGCTACAAATCGAGTTGTGATCTTGAGCAAACTCTTAAACAGGATGTAAACGACGCCAATTCGGACATTTGCTCGACACCTTGTGCGAGATCTCTTACAAGCAATGTAAGCAAAACGACCATCATTGACTAAGACAAAATCGAAAAATCAATATAAAGCATTGAAAATTATAACTTATACTATTTCAAACAATATTCGCTGCCAAAGTTTTTTTACCTAGCTAATTGAGAGTAATCAGCAAAACATCAATACTGATTGTGTCGACAGGATGTTGGCGGGAACAGGAAAAAAGCCTAATGGACTAGGTATCTTCAGGATGAAGATTTGGTAGCTTAGGATGAGTTATCAGCAAGGATGTAGTTAAGCTCTAGGATAGAGTTCGCCCGTCAGGATGATAGGCAAGAATGGACACCGCTAGGAAGGCGATGAACAAGGAACTCGGTTAAAGGACTTAGCCACAATCAAGGATAGATGCAGGGAGCACCTATAGTAGCCGGATTGCTGCGAAAGAGAATAAGCCCCGTCTGGGAAACCAGGCGGGGTTTTATTTTGTCTGCTATTTATTATTCACAAGGCACCCGATTCTCTTGCGTCGATTTATTTCGTGCCGTGCTATCATTTTCTCTACGTCTTTCAGCAAGCTCACAGCAAATCTCACATTATGCTTAATCCTGTTTGGTTACATACATTTAAGACATTGATTGAAGTCGGTCATTTCACACAAACGGCAGAAAAACTTTTTATGACCCAACCTGGTGTCAGCCAACACATCAAAAAGTTAGAGCAAAGTTGTCAGCATGCGCTGATCAAACGTGAAAACAAAAGCTTCGAATTAACAGAGCAAGGTCGGATTGTTTACGCCTACGCGCTGGAGTTAGAAGAAAGAGAGAAAGCGTTGCTCGAAGAACTCTGTTTTGATGATGCATTTTCAGGTCACTGTAAACTGGCCTGTTCTGGCGCAATGGCATTGATGCTGTATGGCCCTCTTTTAGAAAAGCAAAAACAGCACCCAGGCTTATCGCTGCATTTAGAAGCCGCACCCAATCACTCGATTCTCAATGCAATAACGGAAGGAAGCATTGATATTGGTATCGTAACTGATGTTCCTCACAAAGGTTTATTTCACAGTGAAAGAATTGGTAAGGAGCAGTTGTGCTTAGTCCTACCTAATCAATACCGCGAAAAGCAGATAACACCACAACTCTTGCACGACTGTGGTGTCATTGCCCATCCTGATGCCAAGCACTACATGACGCTGTTTTTTGACCAATGCGCGGAACAAGAGCTCCAAGAAATTAAGATGAGCGATTTACCATTATCCGGCTACGTGAATCAATTAAGCCAAATTTTACTACCTGTGAGTAAAGGACTCGGCTTCACCGTGCTGCCTCAAAGTGCTGTCGACAACTTCCCACAAAAAGATACCTTGCACATCGCACAACTGAAAAACACCGTGTGTGAAGAGTTATTTTTAGTTCGCAAACGCAGTCGTGTTCTGCCACTGCGCTATCAAACAATTAAAGATGTGTTATTGGACGTCATCACAAACTCAAAACAAACTACAGAATAGCCTAGCGTTTTAATCGTCGTAATCCGTTTGCTTAAAAAAGTCCACAGACAACTTCCGGCTTACGACGCTGAGAATGCCCGATGATTCAACAAATTATTTTTGTTGTAACGACGAGTTTTTTTCGTTTTCTTCTCGCGAGAAAAAAACCTAAGGTGCGCACCTCTAACGAAGTGGTTGTCCAACCACACATCTAAATCGTTGAAGTCAGTAGGTAATATCACCTAAATATCACATACCTGCTGCATTCTATACTCTATACTTATATTTTTAATTTGGTACTGACTTACTAAGGAATTGCCATGCGTATTGCTATTCTCTCTCGTAATGAGAATTTATATTCAACCATGCGCCTAAAACAGGCAGGTGAAGAGCGTGGACATCAAGTAGACGTCATCGATACTCTGCACTGTTATATGGACATTACGAGCAACAACCCTAAGATCCGCTATAAGGGTGAAGAATTGCCACAATACGACGCTGTGATTCCTCGCATCGGTGCATCCATCACATTCTACGGTACCGCGGTTGTACGTCAGTTTGAAATGATGGGCACATTTTGTGTCAACGAATCGGTCGCGATCAGCCGCTCTCGTGACAAATTACGCTCGTTGCAACTGTTATCGCGTAAAGGCATCGGCTTGCCGCGCACTGGCTTTGCTCACCACCCTGATAACATTCAGGACGTGATCAAAAATGTTGGTGGCGCACCTCTAGTGATTAAATTACTAGAAGGCACTCAAGGCATCGGTGTTGTGCTTGCTGAAACCAACAAAGCAGCAGAAAGCGTGATCGAAGCATTCATGGGGTTGAAAGCAAACATCATGGTGCAAGAGTTCATCGAAGAAGCTAAAGGCGCAGACATACGTTGCTTTGTTGTCGGTAATAAAGTGATTGCAGCGATGAAGCGCCAAGCGAAAGAAGGCGAGTTCCGCTCTAACTTACATCGCGGCGGCTCTGCACAGTTAGTGCGACTAAGCAAAGAAGAACGCGCTACTGCGATTAACGCGGCAAAAGTCATGGGATTAAACCTATGCGGTGTAGATATCCTTCAATCTAAAAACGGCCCAGTGGTAATGGAAGTGAATTCTTCACCAGGTCTTGAAGGTATCGAGCTCGCTACAGAAAAAGACGTTGCTGGTATGATTTTCGACTTTATCGAGAAAAACGCAAAACCACACGCAAACCGTACTCGTGGTAAAGGTTGATAATTGTTTGAGTGAGAGCCTGCTCAGTAGGCTCTCGTATTACTCATCGCTAGGATGACACTATGAATCAGAAAATGATCATTGGGAACGCCGAAGCTATTTGCTTACCTGAGTTAGGGATTACTCACCTTGAAGCGCGCATTGATACGGGCGCACAAACCTCTTCATTGCATGTAGATAACATTGATTGCTTTGAAAAAGATGGTCAGTCTTACGTTGCATTCGATCTACACCCGGATGTTTATCATTTAGAACAAGTGGTTCGCTGCACAGCGAAGCTAAAGGCAAACCGTAAAGTGAAATCTTCAAACGGTACCTTTGAGCATCGCTGCGTTATCACCACCATGCTGCGCATGGGTGACAAACAATGGCCAATCGACATTACGTTGACCAACCGTGAAAAAATGACTTACATGATGTTGTTAGGTCGTCAGGGTATGGCAGACAAAGTGCTGGTCGACCCTAGCCAATCTCACTTATTGGCATCTTAACCCCGTAGCTTCAGATGAGTGATCGAACGTTTTTGTTGAGCATCACTCGTCTGGCTTTATCTTCGCCTACTTCCTACGAAATAGCGCAAACAACAATCCCTTCGCTTTAACCTTTGTGACGCGCCAATGGGTCATCGGCTTAGTCGGCGCAGTATGCAGAATGTGCTGATACGCTTTCTCATCAAAAGTCACCTCTCCCCCATGCGCCAAAAGCAAACATTGCGGATCCATCTCAAACACACGCTTTAATGATTGGCGATATTGGTTTGGATGAAATATGGGAAACGGCGCAATAAGATGTTTCTTAACCTGCACCATCAAATCCGCCACATACAATACATCTTGTTCAGAATGATAAACCGACAAATCTCTATCGGTATGTCCCTGCGTTTCTAGCACCTGCCAATCATCAAACCCCGGAATACACTCACCATCGATGAGTTCTATATCGGGCTTTAACTTGCGCGAATACCACAGGTTTTGCTTTGGTTTACGCATCCGGTTCGCCATCCAGCGCGCTAACATCAAATCGGTCAAATGCATTAGCCAACCATCTACACCGCTATACCATTGGCTCTCTCGCTTTGCGGCCAATAGCTTACATCCAGTTAAATCACGCAGTTTGTGTGCGCCACCAGCGTGGTCTGGATGCATGTGAGTTACAACGACCAACTTTAGGTCAGAAAAAGGACGGTGGAGTTGATGTTCAATAAAATCTTTAAGGTGAGAAATGTCTGCTCGACTTGCACCATCAAGCAACATTAATTTATCGGGATATTCGGCGAGATACATGGTCTGAATGTATCCCTGAATTCTGTGCAGCTGCAAAATATGTCCTTATTTGAGTGAGATTTTTCATGACCGCTTCCTTGCTGGTCAGACCAACTATAACAGCTGAATGGACGCTCTGGTAAACAAATGTTCACACCAGCGCACGACAAGAAATCATAATCGAGATGATAGATTTTAATCATTAGACTCAGCGGCACTTTTATCCGTTAATGCGCGCACACGGAGTTCGTGTCAGGGTATGAGGTTAATGCCTCATGATTTGCTTTTTTGTACTTTTCCTTCTAATTAATTAAGGACTTAAGTACATTTTTGTGAGAATCGAGTTGGAAAAAGCAACTAAATTAGACCGCATCCGCGCGGACTACAACGTTCACTACTGGAGCCAAGGTTTCTATGGTATTGATGACCAAGGCGAGGTTTACGTATCACCTCGTAGTGATCGTGCACATCAAATCCCTTTCAGTGCCATTGTAAATGAGCTAGAAGCGAAGCAGTTAAATCTGCCTGTATTAGTGCGCTTCCCGCAAATCGTGCACCAACGTGTGCATGGAATTTGCCACGCTTTCAACCAAGCAATTGAAGAATACCAATATCCAAACAAATACCTGTTGGTGTACCCAATTAAAGTCAACCAACAACGTGAAGTGGTGGATGAAATTCTAGCGAGCCAAGCTCAACTAGAAACCAAACAGCTTGGTCTTGAAGCGGGTAGCAAGCCAGAATTGTTGGCAGTACTTGCATTGGCTCAACAAGGCAGCTCCGTGATCGTGTGTAACGGCTACAAAGACCGTGAGTATGTGCGTCTTGCACTGATCGGTGAAAAGCTGGGCCACAAGGTATTCATCGTACTAGAGAAGCTTTCTGAGCTGGATCTGGTGCTAGAAGAAGCGAAAAGCTTGGGCGTAAAACCGCGCCTTGGTTTGCGTATTCGCCTCGCCTCTCAAGGTGCGGGGAAATGGCAAGCAAGTGGCGGTGAAAAATCGAAATTTGGTTTGTCTGCATCGCAAGTGCTTAGCGTTATTGAACGTCTGAAACGCGAAGGCAGCCTAGATGCGATGCAATTGGTTCACTTCCACCTTGGCTCACAGATGGCAAACATCCGTGACGTACGTAATGGTGTGAATGAGTCCGCACGTTTCTACTGCGAACTGCGCGCGCTGGGTGCAAACATCGAATACTTCGATGTGGGCGGCGGTTTGGCAGTCGACTACGACGGCACACGCAGCCAATCATCGAATTCGATGAACTACGGCCTTGCAGAGTACGCACGTAATATCGTCAACACAGTGGGCGACGTGTGTCAGCAATACGAACAACCGATGCCAGTGATCATTTCAGAATCCGGTCGTTCACTGACAGCGCACCACGCTGTATTGATTTCTAACGTAATTGGTACAGAAACGTACCAACCGGAAGAAGTGTATGAACTTGGCGCAGATGCTCCACTTTTGCTACAAAACATGTGGCGAAACTGGGAAAACTTACAAGATGGTACAGACGCTCGTGCGTTAATTGAGATCTACAACGATACCCAAAGTGATTTGGCAGAGGTACACTCTCAATTCGCAACTGGTGTGCTTAACTTGGAGCAACGTGCGTGGGCAGAGCAACTGTCACTGCGCATTTACTTCGAACTAAGCCGCAAGATGAGCACTAAAAATCGCTTCCACCGTCCGATTCTGGACGAGTTGAGTGAACGTCTTGCAGATAAGTTCTTCGTGAACTTTTCTCTCTTCCAATCTCTACCAGATGCTTGGGGTATTGATCAGGTGTTCCCTGTTCTGCCACTTTCTGGTCTTGGCGATGCGGAAGAGCGTCGTGCTGTGATGTTGGACATCACCTGTGACTCTGATGGCGCGATCGATCACTACGTTGATGGTCAAGGCATCGAGAGCACGCTACCTGTACCAGCTTGGAGCAAAGACAAACCGTACCTAATGGGCTTTTTCCTAGTAGGCGCATACCAAGAAATCCTTGGTGACATGCACAACCTATTTGGTGACACCCACAGTGCAGTAGTCAATGTTGATGAACACGGTCAATTTGAGATCAGTTATATCAATGAAGGTGATAGTGTAGAAGACATGATGCGCTACGTTCATATCGACGTGGATGCGATTCGTGACAATTACAAACAATTGGTTTCCCAACGAGTTGAAGCCAATGAACAAGCACAAATCCTAGCAGAACTAGAACAAGGTCTAGCGGGATACACCTATTTAGAGGACTTCTGATATGAATGATTTGTTTACTAAAAACGATTATTCGCTTTACTCCAACTCTATGTCGTTTTTACGTCTACCGTACATTCGTAATCCGGTATCAGCAGACGCAGACGTTGTGGTGCTAGGGGTTCCTCTGGACATGGCTACATCTGGTCGTCCAGGCGCGCGCATGGGTCCAGATGCGATTCGCCGTGCCTCAGTCAACTTGGCATGGGAAGGTAAGAAGTTCCCTTGGGACTTCAACGTATTGGATAAGCTGAAAGTGATCGACGCGGGCGATCTCGTGTTTGACTGTGGTGATGCGGAAGATTTCACTTACCGTCTAGAGGCGGCAACCAGTGAAATTCTAAAAAGCGGTAAAACCATGTTGGGATTGGGCGGTGACCACTTCATCACACTGCCTATCCTGCGTGCCTACGCGAAGCATCATGGTCAAATGGCTCTGATTCACTTTGACGCTCATACGGATACCTACGCAAATGGCAGTTCATACGACCACGGTACAATGTTCTACCATGCGCCGAAAGAAGGTTTGATCTCTGCGAAGAACTCAGTACAAATCGGTATTCGTACTGAATACAAACAGCAGGATCACGGCTTTAATGTGATTAATGCGATGCAAGCGAATGACATGTCGGTGAACGAGATCTTAGAAGAGATTCGTCGCACCGTCGCAGACAAGCCAGTGTATGTTACTTTTGACATCGACTGCTTGGATCCAGCCTTCGCACCAGGAACAGGTACACCCGTTTGTGGTGGCTTGAACTCAGACAAAGCACTGAAGATCATTCGTGGCTTAGCCGGTATGAATATTGTGGGTATGGATGTTGTAGAAGTATCGCCTCCGTACGACCACAGTGATGTTACCGCATTAGCGGGAGCAACCATCGCGCTAGAAATGCTTTACGCATACGCATCTGGCCGCGAATAAACATAATCATTTCTAAGGGAGCTTCGGCTCCCTTTTTGTTCATGGTGCCTTCTCCAGTCTTTTCTTCGTTCGAACCATGTCTTGCTCTGGCTAACCAAAACAATTCTTCTCCCCTCGATTTTAACCATAAAAAACAATGACCTATAAGTAGGTTTACATTCACAACAAATAAGAGATTTAACGTAATTCAACAAAGAAAAGCAGCCTATTTCCGAATGCAAATTAAGATTAGTTTTTCTAATGCATATTATAGATTTTTATCTTGCTCAACTTCACACTTTTCGATTGCTAATTGTACACGCAAAGACTAATATCTCGCGCAAATAGCCCCGTAACACCAAAAGTCTGTTGGCACTCTGCATTAGAGCGCTAAGGGTTTTTACGTCTTAAATTTTTTGGAGAGATACGCAAATGTCTGCTTCGTTTCCATTAGCGAAACTTACCTTTTTAATCGCAATATTGACTGCCGTGGGTCAAATGACCCAAACAATGTACGTGCCTTCAATCGGTCATATGGCGGGTGAGTTTTTGGTGTCTGCGTCATCACTTCAAGCTGTGATGGCTTGTTACCTGATTCCATATGGCTTATCGCAATTCGTGTACGGTACGTTATCGGACCGCTTAGGTCGCAAGCCAATCATCATAGCAGGCCTACTTATCTACATCGTAGGTACATTGGTGGCGCTCTTTGCACACCAATTTGAATGGTTCTTGATTGGTAGTTTCATCCAAGGTTTAGGTATTGGCTGCGGTGGTGCGATGTCACGTACTCTGACTCGCGACTGCTTTGAAGGTTCTGAGCTACACAGAGCAAATAGCTTAATCAGCATGTGTGTGATTTTCTCACCATTGTTGGCTCCCGTACTTGGCGGCTACTTAACCGAAGCGTTTGGCTGGCGCTCTAGCTACCTATTCTTAGCGCTGTTTGGCATTGCAGTGGTGATTACCATGATGACCAGCATGATGGAGACGCTACCAAAAGAGAAACGCAAGTTCGAACCAGTAGCCAAAAGCTACAAACACGTTTTGTCTGACCGCCGCTTCCAAGGCTTTTTGATCTGCCTAGTTGCGACGTTTGCTGGCGTAGGTGTGTTCGAGGCAGCAGCTGGGGTATTGCTAGGTGGTGTATTGGCATTACCAGCAACAACGGTAAGTTTACTGTTTATCTTACCGATCCCGGGTTACTTGGTGGGTGCCGGCTTATCTAGCTACATCGCGCAGCGTCGCTCTGAGCGTCGTGCTTTAAATGTGGGCTTGGTATCGATTTTTGTTGGCTCTGCTATTGTGCTCATCCCTGGCTTGTTTGGTTTAACCACGGCGTTAACGCTGGTTGGTGGCGCAACCGTGTACTTTTTGGGTGCGGGTATCCTATTCCCAGCAGCAACAACCGGAGCAATTGCGCCATTCCCATATCATGCAGGAACAGCTGGCGCGACATTGGGTGGCATGCAAAACTTGGGAGCAGGTATTGCGACCTTGCTTGCATCACTATTTCCAGCGCATAACCAGATGCCACTAGGTGTTTTGATGATGGCAATGTCGGTAATTGCAATGCTTGGGCTCATGTGGGTAAATCGAGCGCACAACCACTCAAACGAAGTGCCGCAAGTCATCTGATCATTATCGACTAACGTTCAAAATCCAAAAGGGACACACTAAACTAGTGTGTCCCTTTTTTCATATCACACTATATCGATTTACCGATGAGAATGATTTAACTTTCGAATTGATATTTGTTAAAAATAACAGCTGCTTACACAATGTGTTTTCAGCTCCCTTCAAATTAAGTAGCCAACTCGGAAATATTGAGAATTCTCACTTTTTCGGCACACCCCATAACAAAGAATGGACAACTGAAAACCACTAACGAAATTAAAGCCCAGCCCTCAGGATGAGGCCACTTGGGTGTACAATAAGGATAAAAACAGATGCGTTTCACTTTAACTACGTTGGCCGTCTCGGTCGCGCTTGTCGCCGGATGCAGCAATCAAGGAACTCCCAGCATGACTCAATACTCCCAATCACAGATCGTTGCTCAACAAACTCAAGCTCCGGTTGCGAAAAAAGTCCCTCACGCGATGACTATTCATGGTGATACTCGCGTTGATAACTACTACTGGATGCGTGACGACGAGCGTAAAGATCCGGAAATTTTGCAGCACCTAGAGCAAGAAAATCAGTATGCGGAAACCGTTCTCAAGCACACTGAAGCTCTTCAAAATGAGCTATTTGAAGAAATTAAAGGTCGTATAGCAAAAGACGACAACTCCGTTCCTGTGCGTAAAGGCAACTACTTCTACTCAAGTGAAGTGACCGGAGATAACGAATACGAAGTTCACCTTCGAGCTAAAGACTTTGCAGGCAAAGACAAGCAAGTCATTTTAGATGTCAATGAACTTGCAAAAGAACATGAGTTCTTCAGTATTGGCGGCTTGTACGTTAGTCCGAATGAAAACTTACTAGCGTATGGCGAAGATACATTAAGCCGCCGCGTTTACACTCTTAAGATCAAAGACCTGAAAACAGGCAATTACCTACAAGATGAAATCGAAGGCGCCTCAAGCGCGATTGCATGGCAGAACGATAACAACGCCTTTTACTACATCAAAAAAGATCCACAGACCTTGCTGGGCTACCAAGTGTATCGTCATGTTTTAGGCACGCCACAAAGCAGTGATGAGTTGATTTTTGAAGAAACCGACAGCGCCTATTACACCTCACTAAGCAAAAGCAAAGATGGCGAAGATATTTATATCTGGCATTCCAGTACAGAAACCAGCGGCGTCTCCATCATCGATGCGAACAACCCTAAAGCAAAGGCGAAGCCTTTTTATCCTCGTGAAAATGGCATTGAATACAGCATTTCTAAGCTAGGCGATTGGTATTACATTTATACCAACTATCAAGCCGTGAACTTCCGTTTGATGAAAGTTAAGCAAGAAGAGATGCACGATCGCTCTAAGTGGCAAGATGTGATTGCCGCAGACGACAACACTCAACTTGTCGACTTCGAGCTATTCGATGATCACCTCGTCTATGAGCAGCGCTCTAACGGCCTAGCAAGCGTCACTGTACGTCAACTCTCTACAGGAAAAGAATTCCCCCTCACATTTAATGACGATGCGTTTGCTGCCTATTTGACAGGTAATCTAGAGCTGGATAACGAGAAAGTTCGTATTTATTACAGCAGCTTAACCACCCCAGGAACCTACTACGATTTCGATCTAAAAACGGGCGAGTCAGAAATCATGAAGCAAACACCTGTACTTGGTGATTTTAATCCTGACAATTACCAATCAGAACGCATTATGATCACAGCCCGTGACGGTAAAGAAGTACCCGTTTCTTTGGTGTATCGTAAAGACTTATTTAAGAAGGATGGTACGAATCCACTCTACCAATATGGTTATGGCTCTTATGGAGCAACCATTGAGCCAACTTTCCGCTCGACACGTTTGAGTCTATTAGACCGCGGCTTTGTTTACGCCATCGCTCATATTCGTGGATCTGAAATGCTTGGCCGTCCTTGGTATGAAGATGGTAAAAAACTGACCAAGCAAAACACATTCAACGACTTTATTGATGTGACTAAAGGTTTGGTTGAACAAGGCTATAGCGCGAAAGATAAAGTCTTCGCTGTTGGTGGCTCTGCAGGTGGTCTCTTAATGGGGGCTGTCATCAACCAAGCACCAGGACTGTATCGCGGTATCGGCGCTCATGTTCCGTTTGTGGACGTGGTAACCACTATGCTCGATGAATCAATTCCATTGACCACCAATGAATATGATGAATGGGGTAACCCAAATAACAAAACATACTATGACTATATGTTGAGTTACTCGCCTTACGACAACATCAAGGCACAAAACTACCCGAACATGTTGGTAACGACTGGCTTGCACGACTCTCAAGTGCAGTACTTTGAACCAATGAAGTGGGTCGCCAAACTTCGTGAAATGAAGACAGACGATAACGTCTTGTTGTTCAAAACCGATATGGAAGCCGGACACGGCGGCGCATCTGGTCGATTTAAACGCTTAAAAGAAGATGCGCTAGAGTATGCGTTCTTCCTCGATTTACTCGATAAAAAATAATCGTTTCAATTGAACTGCATCTCTAACAACAAAAATGCCCGCAACTTGCGGGCATTTTTTATAGACGCGCTCTCTAAACAGAGAGTTGGGGTACCTAAGCACATCATTACCAGTGTCTCTTATAGCCAACGGAAAGCAGAAAGAAAAACGCCTACTCACAACGAGTAGGCGTTAACACAATAAATGTGTTTAGGCAGTAGAAACTGGCCTATTTATTAGAAGTAGTAACGAGCACCTAGAGTCCAGTAGTCGTTCTCTTCGCTAGTGTAATCGTTACCTAGGTCAAACTGGTAAGCAGCAAACGTTACGAAAGCAGGAGTTACAGCGTACTCTGCTTGTAGCGCAGTTTCGCTTGAAACTGTCTTGTTGTCTTCTTCGTCTTCTACGCCTTCGTAGTTAACGCTGAATGTCCAATCGTTCACGCCGTATGCCAAAAGAGCTTCAATTTGAGAAGTCTCTTTACGCATCTCGTAGAAGTAATCGTTCATACCGTATACTACTGCTGCGTATAGACCTGAACCGTACTGACCGTAGTTTACAGAGAATAGGTGTGATTCAGCGTTCTTAGTACCTAGAGTCGCGTTTTTAACATCACCGCCGCTGTATACGTAGCCTAGGCCAAAGCCAGCTACAGAACCGCTCAGTGCAACTTGACCACGTTGCTCGTATGTTGTTGCATCTGAAGTTTGCTCACCTTGCCAACCTAGACCTAGGTTGAAAGCAAAGCCTTCACCAAATTCAAAACCTTTACGGTAGCTAAGCATTTTATCAGCACGAGCTGAGCCTAGGTTGCCGTGGTTGTCGTACAAAAAGTCGTTCGCAAACGCGATTGGTAGATCCGCAACACCAGCGACATCGTAGTAAGGTGACCATTGAGTACCTGCAACAAGGCGACCGTACTGCTCGTGAGTTGCACCGATGTAACCTAGACGAGTTTTGAATGACTGTTCACCACCATTTAGGTAGTTAAGCGCCCATTCACCTTTAGCGTCGATAGTGATACCGTTGCCAATGTCTTTCTTACCCGCGACGTTAATACGTGGAGACACTTGATGAACTTTCACATCTTCCTCGTAGTACTCACCCACGCCAACTGAAACGTGACCGCCGATCGATAAAGATGTACCATCGCTGTTATAAACTTCTGCTGCGAAGGCCTGTGAACCACATGCTAGTGCCGCCACTGCAACGGCTAGAGTTTTCATTTTCATTGTTAACATCCGTATAGTTGTTTGTACCGGTTCGCTTAGAGACAGATTAAATCCGAATCAATCGCAACGAACACATAACAAAGTAGTAATGAAATAGAAATGAAACAAACACTTTCTTATGCAACCAGTGGTATTAATGCTCACGTTTTGAATTAAGTCACAAAAAAATAGGGAACTTTTCATTCCCCATCATAAAATCTGTGGCTTTTTACGTGTCACATCTCCCAACGTGCGAGTGGCTTCTCAGTTTTGATACCCTTACTGCCCCAGCGGTCAATAACATCAATTTGCAGTATACGACTCGGTTTAATAAGCGATGTCAAGGTTTTCGACGGTCGTTTATCCGTCACTAACCATAGCGTTTTATCTTGTTCAAACTGAGCTTTTAAAGATAATTTGTCTTCTTCTGTCCACTCGAGTTCCGGCTTAAATTCGCGCCCAACCACAAACAATTGGTTGCCAGAGGCAAAGTCCTCTAGTGACTCACTCATCAGTACCACTGAATCGATGCCTTTATCGAAGATCTCTGCCTGTTGTTGGTTGATCAGTTCACGCACATTGAGCATAAAAGCCTGTTGATTCGTTTGAATCGCCTTTTGGTGTTCAGGATATACACGTTGTAGATCCTCTCCAACAATGCCCGCCATTCGGATTAAGTTTGTAGGGTTCAGCCATGCGTACTTCGATGTTGACCCATTTCCCAATGTCAGTACTGCAACTCCTTGAGCTCTAGGAGAAATGGCCTGCGATGCATCGATTTCAATCAAGTGAATGTTGCCCTGTCGAGCGTAAACATAAGTCGGGTCTTGTTTCCAAATCGCACCAAGGGTAATAGCAACCGTCGCGGCTTGACCCGCTTGCTTAACTTGCTCTGTACCTTTATTTGCGAACCAGTTCTCAAGACGCTCAACGCCGTAACGCTTTGGAGGCAGATACTGAGTCTCTATCCCTGTACCTTTCATGAGTTGCTCAGACAACATGTACGTGACGGGAGTGCTGGTTAAAATGTCTTTGGCGCTTGCCAACGATGGAAGTGTCGTCGCTATAACCAAACCAAAAGTTATCGCTAATTTTTTTATCTTCATGTTCATTACTTTATAAAAAGGGTTACGCTTTTTGGATAATTCGGTAAACCGTTGCTGTTAGGAAAAAGGCCGCAGAAACAATGATGATGGATGTGCCTGATGGCACTGGTAGCTCAAGCTCCATCGGCAGTATGGTTCCGACTAAACACGCAATGGTTGCCAATAAAGAAGAAAGGAGAACGAAACTGCCCATGCGTTTAGTCAATAACCTAGCCGTTGCACCAGGAATCAGTAGCAATGCACCAACCAATACCGCGCCAATAATCTTTACCGCGGCGATGGTGACCAAGGTGATCATCATGACAAATAAGTAATCATAAAAGCTGGTATTAAAGCCGCGTACACGTGCAATATCCGGGCTAATACAAGTCAGCAAAATGCGGTTAAACGTTGGAATAAGAAGCAGTAATATGATCAAACAACTGATCGCTAAAATAAGGATATCGTTGTCCGTCACCGTCAAGATCGATCCAAACAACACGTTCTCCAACATGTGAATGTTGATCTTACGAGCAACGTACATTAACAGCGCAGCACCAACCGCTAACGCTAGTGCAAGAAAAACCCCAACCAGTGTGTCGTAAGGTACATTCGTACGATTACGAACAAAGTGAAGCAACAGCGCAAAAATCATACAAAAGCTAAACAATCCGATGATCGGATTCTCTGGCGGCTCACCGAGTAACACACCAATCGCGATTCCGGTAAGCGCAGCGTGCCCAACCGCTTCGGAGAAAAAAGCCAGTCGCTTGGCGATGACTAATGTACCAAGGCCACCAAGTAATGGTCCTAATATCAGCGCTGCCACAATTGCGTTCACCATGAAGGCATAAGAAAAGCTATCGCTTAACCATCCAGCTTCAACGCCGCTAACCGCTAACTCTCGTAACCAATTCATTATGCAGCCTCCACTTTTGCTGTGTAGTGCTTGAATAATGTTTCTATACGATCGGGACTTAATACATCTGAATGGTGCCCTGACGCCACAATTTGACGATTTACGACATGGACCTGCGCGTCTAAACGGCGCACTGCGGTCACGTCATGGTGTACTGCCAGTACCGTTTTGCCTTCTCCAACGACTTCATGAATCAAACCTTCAAGGTACCGAACACCTTGCTCGTCCATCCCAGTTGTAGGTTCATCTAAAACCAATAAATTGGGCTCATCCAGTAAAGCTTGCGCAAACAAAACACGCTGTTGCTCTCCGCCAGAGAGTTGCCCCATACGACGATCGCAACGCGTTGCCATGCCCACACGATCAAGCTGGGCCAGAGCATGTTGAGTTTGCTTTGTTTTACGTCGCCAAAATAGAGGGATACGGGTTTGATTAAGCAGCACAAAATCCATCACGGTTAACGGGAGGCTTGCCTCGAACATCGCCTTTTGTGGTACATATCCTATCTTACCCGATGCAGCTGATTGCTCTGGCCAATTGAGTGCAATGTTTCCCGAAAATGGTGTTAGCCCAAGTATCGAACGAAGCAAAGAGGTTTTCCCACCACCATTCGGCCCCATGATAACGTGGCATTTCGCGCTCTCGAATTCAGCGTTGATGTTCTGCAAAATAATATTGTCGGCGTATTTCAGGCCCACGTTATTTAAGGAAACGGAAGGACCTGTCATTACGCCTTTTCCCCTGCTCGCTTGCTCGCAACAAACTTCATTGCTTCAATGAGCGTTTCCACGTTATCTCGCATCTCAACCTCGACTTTATCAGCCTCATACTCACCGTGAGTCATGTGAGAAAAGCGATAAAGCTGCACCCCTGTCGCCTCTTCGATGGTATCAACAAAACGGTTCGGCATATTGAGCTCATAAAACAGCACATCAATGCCGGATTCACGAATTTTCTCAATCGTTTCCTGCAACTGACTGGCACTTGGTTCAACACCATGAGCAGGCTCAATGACAGCTGCGACGTCAACACCAAATTCCTGAAGGATATAACCGTAAGCATTATGGGTTGTCGCCACCTTCATACCAGCCGTGTCCAACTCTCCAAGAGACAACATTGCATCACGCTTCATCAGGCGGAAAGTTTTCGCGTATTTACGAGCATTTTGGCGATAAAAAGTAGCGTTGTCTGGGTCCAGTTTACTTAGCTCACTCGAGATGGTGTAAACCTTTTGAATAGTGGTCGATAGACCAACAAAGGTGTGAGGGTTCACTGCACCTTGACCAACTGACTGCCCCATCGCCGGTAACAGAGGCACTTCTTTGTTTGCTTCGATAACCACGAGATCATCACGCTGAGAGGCCTTGATCACTTTCAGTGCAAAATCGTCATGACCAATACCATTGATCACTATCGCATCCATTTCATTCAAACGCTTAAGATCATTGGGTTGCGGTAAATAGTTATGAGGGTTAAAACCAGCATCGACCAGAGGAATGATGTTCGCCTTGTCATCAACAACAGCTTTGACATAGCTGTAATAAGGTTGAAGCGTAATACCAATACTGAGTTTATCGGCAGCAAAGCCAGTAGAAGACACCGTCAATAACACGGTGGCTGTAAGAATACGACGTAAAAGAGAGCGTTTGATCATAGTAGTTATCAATTATGTTGTCTTAATGGGCGTGAGAATGGGAAGAAGAGGAATCTGACAGAACGATTTGTTGCCAGCCATGCTGGCGGCGTTTTGCTAGATCGCTTAGTACCTCCGCATTTAACGATCGGCTAGAATCACTAAACCAAATATCAGCTTGAGAGCCACGGCTATCCAGAAGCATAGAGGCAGAACCTTGGGCATTTTTCTTCATGCCAATGTAGACTCCGTCATCGATTCGTTTCCACTGATGAGACCCTTTGCGCTTCCAATTTTGGTCTTTTACGAATGGAGCAATCCAAAGCGCCTCCATGTCAGAGACCTCAGGCCAAGTTCCAGTTTCTAGCTGCAAATCACGAATCTCTTCATGAGCAAGCTTAAGTTCAGCGATCAAACCCAACTCGTTTTGATGTAAGTCCGTGATTAAAACTTGATGAGCCTGTATGTCTGACTTTTCAGTCGCAACCTGATGGTAGGGCATAAGTATGGCTGCAAAACCGAGAATCGCTGCGATAGTCAGTGCGACCCACTTTCCTTCTCGGTTACCATCATCGGGACGAACTTTCTGTACACTCATTTCTCTTTCAGCTCAACGATATCCACTTCCACCGGGCTTTCATGTCCGGCATCAAATACCAAATAGAAATCTGTTTCAGGGTGAGTAAATTCTGCGATGGAACGCTTATCTGTTTTTTCTTTGGCGATCAGATTGTCGTCGTAATCGTACATTTCGACATCGTAGTCGACCGCTGTCGATCCATCCGAGTAGCCCGCTTCACAAATCACTTTATCTTGCGCCAAGTGACAACTCATCAGAGGGAAGTGTGCAGCAGCGTGAAAAGAAGCAAATCCAGAAAAAAGCAAAGCAGCTTTTAGAAGAGAAGTGTTATTCATGATGATTCCAAAATGGCCCAGCGATTGCTGAGCCTAATTCGATTAGTTAAGTTGAGTTTCAAACGTAAGGTGAACATTGGCACTCGCTTTATCCGCCAATGGATTATCTTTTAATTCACCTTTGTAGTTCGCTTTCATTAAGTAGCGCCCTGCGACCTCTGGCGTGAAGATCACTTTGCCATCTTTATCACTCACCACATCGATTTGTTCTTGATGATTTCGGTACATGGTGCCTTCTCGTGTAATCTCCGCTGTGACGCCCTCTTGTGGCTCACCATTGAAGAAAAACTGGAAAGTGACTGGTTCACCTTCAATGATGTCCGATGGATGCGTGACCGGCTTCATCTCCAGCATTTTGCCTTCAATCTCCAACGCTTTGTCCGTTGGCATACCAACCGTAATGTAGCTTTCTGCTCGGGTGTAGCTTAGTTGAGTAACCACATCACGCGCCTGTTCTGGAAGAACATCATGACGCTCAGCTTTGTTTGCTCGCGCCCATTTCACCGTATCACGACGACCCGCTTTGTATTGGGTGTAGTAGCTCGGCTGATTATTGATCGCGACTTTGTGCGTGCCTTCTTCCGTAAAAAAGAAATCAAACATAGAACGACGTTTGCCACGAACAACAAAGTTAGGACGCTCAGAACGGCCATCCGGCATCACCACGAACGCTTGGTCACTACCCGCAGGCTTATCAAAAACAAACGTTCCGTGAGAAGCAGTAACATCAAATGTCAGCCAGTCACCGCCTTCTTTTGAAACCGTAAAGTGAGAAGGCAGAACCCAACGTGGATGCGCTTGTGCGGTGGTTGTTGCAGCCAATCCCATTGCCATTACACTCGCCAATGCCACTGCTTTGATTTTGGTTTTCATTGTTGTGTCCTTTAATCACTTAACTTGATAATTGACGGTGATGACACCCGTCTCTTGTGTTGGTTTAAGCTCATAGCGCACTTCACTGTCCGCTAGCGTTATTTTTTGACGTAAGTAGTTTCGCCCACCATGTTCACGAACAACTTCGACGTACAATGTGTAATTTCCCTGCTCCAAACGCTTTCCTGCATCATTGGTTCCGTCCCAAACAAAACGGTACTGTCCAGCAGGGCGCGTTGCAGACGTCACCGCATCAACAAGTTCACGATCATAACGACCCGCTTTTCTCCACCAGCTGCGCAGGTCTTTTAGCCATTCGTCTTTTCCTACCCATAGCTGAATGGTTTTAACCGGTTTACGCTGGTCGTTTTCAACCCAAACCGCCACATAAGGGCGTGCGTACATTGAAGTGTCTATCTTTGGAAGTTCGAATTCGAAATCGATCTTCGCGTTATCTGGTAGAGGAGCCGCAGAAAGAGAGAAAGGAGCAAAAGCCGCGATCAAAGCGGCTTTACAAAAGTGATTACGGCGGAAAAATCTTCCTGTGTTCAACATAAGTGTTCTCTAAAAAAGCTGTTATGGAACAGCAACAAAATAAATCACGAGCGACAGTAACGTACCAAAGCTCATCCATTGCATTGACGTTCTAAGCGTCTTCTTCTTAGGCAGTAATAAGCACACACCTGTTAGAACAAAAAACACCATCAAAAGCGCAGTGACGTCGATAAACCACTTCCAAATCCCACCACTGTTGCGACCTTTATGTAGATCGTTCAACAACGCAACAATACCGTAGTGCGTCGTTTCAACCTCTGCCGCACCAGTAGTCATATCAATAAAGACCGTAGCGTTATAACCCGGGCCTTTAAAATCCATAGACAACTCTCCGAGTAACAACTCACCTTGCTCAACTTCGGTATACACATCTAACGCAGAGGGAGTGCCGCGAAGCTCGGTTTCTTTAGTCAGGAAAGCAAGCAGTTCTTCACGGCTAGGTTGAAAAGTATCTGAATGTGAGAATAGGACTGAGTGTGGAACCGTAAGAGTATGTTGTTGAATGATAGGTTCACGGCGTTCAAATAATTCGGGGCGATTGAGGGTAATACCAGTTATTGCAAAAAACAGCGTAACTAAGAGAAGAGCCATCGAAATATAGATATGTAGGCGGCGAGCCCAAGTTTGAACACCTTTGCTTTTAAGCAACATAGAAACAATCATCACCAATAAATGTGGGGCATAATTTAGGTGATAATCATTCGTATTGGCATTTAATTTACATTGTTTACTTTAGACAAAAAAATACCCGAGACTGAGCTCGGGTATTTAATAAAAATGTTCGCTATGAGTTCTGCGTCGATTCTACTTTGCGTAGCTGTGATAGATACTTAACCCAACTTTTTGCCTGATTCGATGGCTTAATCTCATTCGCTCTTTTGGCATTAGCAAGTGCATCGTCAAACCGCTTAAGCTTGTAGTAAGCTCGAGTTTTGATAAGTGCGACATCCGCTTTACGACCGCTGACCTTATCGAGCGCGGCAAGGGCATCTTTATAGTGGCCTTCTTGCACCAATAATTGAGAGTAGTTCCAGTAATACTGTCGGTCTAACTGAGCAGCAACACGCCAACTATCGATAGACTCTTCCCACTCTTTTGCCATTTGCCAATACGTCGCTTGCTGAGCTTTCAGTTTACTATTCGAGTTTACATCCTCTAGCTCGTTCATTACCAACGCAGCTCTCTCTGGAATACCTCGTTTCGCGTACAATTGTGCGAGCAGCTTTAAGTCATCTTGGCTAAGTTGTAACCCTTTCAGTTTTGCCAACGCCAAAGAGTCCAGAGCACGTTTGTTGTCATCAACACGCAGGTAAAGAGCAACAAGCTGACGCCACCATTCAATTCGCTCAGGTTCAATCGCGATCAATCGTTTGATGGTCGAGATTGCCGGCTTCCACTTTTTCAGTTCTAGCTCAGCAGAAAGCTTTATCGACAATGCGCCAAGCTTGTCTGGCTGACCAAACTTCTCATAACGAGCCATTGCTGAAAGCACTTTCTGCCACTGACTCAGTTGATAATGAGATTGGGAAATACGCAGCCATAGCTCATGCGCTTTTTGACCTTTAGGAATGTTTTTGCTCAAGGCATAGTAATGAGGTAACGCCTTAGAAAAGCGTTGCTCGTTCAGCAGTATATCTGCCAACATTTTTCGGGTTTGCCATGCTTGCTCATCTTGTAGCAAACCACTATTGACTGCCAACTCAAGTTGCTTAATCGCCGCTTGAGTTTGCTCGTTCTGCCAGTAAAAAATACCCAACATTCGAGCGACATAAGCTTGGTCATATCCACGAGAAAGCTCCATAGCTTCAAGAGATGAAATCGCTTCTTTTAGTTTCTCCTCTTGAGCCAAGTTGTGTGCTCGTTGAACTCTCGCGGCAGTGTATTGGCTTAACTCACTGGCAATGGTTGAAAGTGCACTCAGGCTTAATACCGTACCGATTAAGAATTTTTTCATCATTTGGCTAACTTGAACTCCACTTTAGCGGTTTGTCCATACTGCTCAATTGACACACCATCCTCAACTTTTGGCTGATACTTCCATTTTTTAAGCGCACGGATTGCTTCCCTTTCGAACATACGCTGTGGCTCAGCCTCGATCACTTCAATATCTTTTGGTCGTCCTGTTGCATCGATCGTGAAACGCATAATGACATAGCCTTCAACTCTACGTTTCAGCGCCTTACTTGGATAACGAGGATCAACACGATACAACGGCAGTGCTTGTTGGTTGCCCATTGTTCCCTTCAAGTTTGGCGCGCTGATCGCGATACCTTCAAGAGCAGTGTTCAAACCTAAAGCACTGACTGGCGTCATCTGGCTCATTGGCTCCATTTGAGTGTCAGCTTGAGACAGATCCATTGGCTCCGGCGCTTGGGGTGGTTCTGGTTGCTCCGGCACTGAACGTTGACGACGCTGCACGTCTGCTTCATTCTCTACCATCACCATATCAAAACGAACCGCTTCCGAAGCTTCTGGCGCACGCTGGTTGCCTTTATCAACCATCCACGCCATAAAGCTAAACAGGCTCACAGAAATTAACAATGATGCTGGTAGTGCAAGTAACAGCCTGCCCATTAAGGTTTCTCCGCCGCCAATGCGATGTTTTTCACGCCCGCCGCTTTTGCAGCGTCCATCACTTTCACGACAGTGCCATTGTAAGCATGCTCGTCAGCTTGGATAACTAACGAAGCATCAGGCTGATCAAGTAACAAGTGCTCAATAGAGGCCTCAACACGCTCAATATCAACCACTCGTTTGTCGATGTACACGTCATTTGCTGCCGTTACCGCGATAAAAATGCCCGCATCTTTTTGGCTTACCACATTAGAAGCCTGAGGGCGGTTCACTTCTACACCGGATTCACGTACAAACGAACTAGTCACAATGAAGAAGATCAACATGATGAAGACGATATCAAGCATCGACGTTAAATCGACTTGAGCTTCATCTTGTTGGTTAGGTCTGCGTCCGAGTCTCACTTTTGACTCCTTAAAGATTGTTCTAACTGGATAGCTTTTCGTTCACACACTTTGCTAAGGCGAGCATGAATAAACATGCCCGCCAGCGCTGCTACCATACCCGCCATGGTTGGCAGCGTAGCAAGTGAGATACCAGAAGCCATCAATTTCGGATTGCTGCTGCCTTGCGATGCCATTACGTCAAACACCGTAATCATGCCCGTCACCGTCCCTAACAACCCTAACATTGGGCAAACCGCCACAAGTAGTTTAATAGTCGATAGGTTTTGGCGCAGTTCGATTTGCGCTTTTGCAATCCATCCTTCACGGATTTGATGCGCGTACCAAGAGTGGTGCTCTGATCTTGCTTGCCACTGCTCACAAAGCTGTTTCTTTACCCCAGGGAAAACCGTTGTGAGATAAATAACTCGCTCCATAACCAACAGCCAGCACACCGCCACGACGGCAGCCAGCCACCATAGGATTTGACCACCTTGCTGCATAAAGCTCATCAAGGTTGTGGCCCAATCCTCACTGATCAAACCCAATGTGTTGAGTAGGATCTGCTCCATTACGCTGCGTTCTCCGCTAAGGTGTTAGAGTGACTTTTGTTGCTCGGCATATCACGCTCAGCTTGTTCTGCAACTAAACCGATACCTTGCTTTTCTAAGATACTGCGAATATTTTCTGCTTGAGAGCTCAATACGTTGTGCGCCAATAACAATGGCATGGCTGAAACAAGGCCAAGTACAGTAGTTACAAGCGCCATCGAAATACCACCCGCCATTACTTTCGGATCACCATTACCAAATTGAGTGATGACTTGGAAGGTTTCGATCATACCCGTTACCGTGCCCAGTAGACCAAGCATAGGGGCCAGCGCAGCAAGAAGCTTCAGCATCGACAACCCTTTTTCTAGGTGGGTTTGCTCATCAACAACGGCTTCCAAAAGACGTAGCTCTAACGCTTCTACGCTGCGATGCTTATCTTTCTGATACACCGCAAGCACACGACCCAAAGGGTTGTCTCCTGGCTGTGCTGGAGTTTTCAGTTGCTTCATAATTTTCTGGCGCGAAATCATCAGAGATGCACCACGTACGAGAGCAATCAATAGGCCGATAGCTAATAAACCAAGGATGATTTTACCGACAACGCCGCCTGCATTTAAGCGATCAGCCAAAGTCGGTGAGTTTGCGAGCTGCTCAAGAAGAATGCCGCGTGACGGGTCAATGACAAGCGCATCAATGTCACCAGAGGAAATAGTATTCGCTGTTGGACCGCTTTCAGGCTGACGAAGATAGTTTACCGCATCTCCGCGTTGACCATTCCACTTAACGTAGCCAGTGTCATGCAGCAGCGCCATAGAACCAAGACGAACACCATTAACCGTTTGTTCACGACCTTCGCCATTTAGCAGTGTGAAAGAGACGTTTGCCATCTCACCACTTGCTTTGATTTGTTCTTCCATGCTGTGCCACATCGCCTGAAGTTGGGTCAACGTTGGCAGTGATTTAGCCGCAACAATAGCATCGATATCTTTCTGATATGAGTTTGCATCTACACCCGTTACTGAGCTCTTGAGCTCTGACTCTAGCTCTTTTGCGTTCTGGCGAACGACGCCAAATAGCTCACCTAAGCTCCCGGTTTCTAGACGTAGCTTTTCTTCTAGCTGCGCCAGTTCCGCTTCGTTTTCACCGAAAGTAACACTTAATGAATCCGCTTCTGCTTGAAGAGCAGCTCGCTCTGCGGCCAATTTATTCTTTATAGCCTGTAGCTCTTGCTCTGTTTTCTTAAAACCTGATTCACGCGTGACATTGTGCGATTGCTGCTGACGATTTTCTTGCTGCGCCTTTTGTAACAACGCATCACTAGCAACAGTTGTATGAGGCATTAATGCGGCTGTCGAGATTAGTGCAACCGATAACCATTTTTTCATCATTTATTTGCCCTCCGCAGCGGTTAACGACACTGGCAGAGTTAACATACTCGGCGCGATCTGTTTATTCGCCATAGCGAACGCTTTATCTAGCTCTGATTTTTGCTCAGAACCCACTTGTTGCCATGCTTGTTGTTGCTGTGACCAGCTCCAGAATGTCTCACCAGATAAGCTACGTGCTACCAAAGACAAACGCCCTAAATAGAGAATGTCCGCCTCCACAGCTTCATTGTCACCCAGGTTAATCTTGCCTTGGTAAACACCAAGCTTGGTGCCGTAATCCATTTCAATTTGGTACGCTTCTAAAATACGACGAAACTTCTCTGCATCCGCAACGTCTGCACGCGTCATCATGGAATCCAGCTTTGCAATTCGCTCCTCACGTTGCGCTTTGCGTATAGGTTTGTCGTTAGCGACGAGCACTTTTAAGCCCTCAAGCATGTGATACATCAAAGGCACGACACCTTGACGAGTTTGAGCAATCTGCTCAATTTGCTCGTTCAAGCTATCAACTTCTTGATTTTGGCTCTCAACAAGGCTTGCAAGATGATCGCGATAAATCTTCAAGTTACCGACTTCCTCTTGCAGCTGCTCAATTTCAGCTTCTAGAGTAAGTGATTTTTCTGCGCTTGCATCAATACGTTTTTGGCTTACCGCCGACGACTGGTTTGTTTTACTCTGCACAGCTTGTGCATCGTTTAAGTTCGCCGCGTGAGCGGGAATCAAAACCGATGATATCAACAGAGCGATACTTGATTTCATTAGATTCATACGAGTTATATTTCTGTGTTCCAAAAACGACCAAAGGGGAAGACTACCCTTCCCCTTTAATAATCAAATTGTTATCAGTACTTGAACTGGATTGTTGCCATGTAGTTGCGGTCTTCTCCAACCACAACCCCACTCGCACCTTTTTGCTCGCTATTCGTGCTACCGCCACCTGCGAAGTAGTCGGTATCGAATAAGTTCTCGACATTGAATCGAGCAATGATATCCAAGTTTTCATCGTACTTATGTTTGTATGACACGCCCATATCAACGCGAGCGTAGCCATCTTTCTTGAAGGTGTTCTTTGCATCACCGTAGCGATCACCTTCATAAATCAAACCGAGGTTTAAGTTAGTGTTGTCTTGAACCTTGTAGCTAGACCATAGACTTGCCGAGAACTCTGGCACGTCTACAGGGCGGTTACCCTCGAATTTTTTATCCGCTTTCGTCAACTCTGCATCCAAATACATTGCAGAAGCCGTTAGCGACAACTCGGGGGTCACAAAACCTTGAGCCATTAACTCAGCACCTTTGTGAACTTGCTCACCACCTTGCGTTTTCTTATGTAGAACCTTATTACTAGCATCTTTACCACTTTCAACATCTAGCGACATGTTCTCTAATGTGATATCAAACACAGCACCTGATACAAATAAGCGCTGATCAAACAGTTCCCACTTCGTACCGATTTCATAAGAAATTCCGCGCTCTGCATCTAGCTTCTCTCCATCGTTCACGTAAGTTTTGCCACGACCACTGCTGACTTCACCTTGCGGCATAAAGCTTTCAGAGTACTGAACGTAAACCGAGCCATTCGTCGCTGGGTGGAAAATTACACCAAATTTTGGAGAAACCTGGTTTTCAGTCAGGTCATCATCACGCTTTTCGTCATAACGAACACCTGCAAGCACTTGCCAGTAATCATTAATCGTCATCATGTTTTGTGCGTAGATACCCCAAGTGTCGTGCTCGCTTGTGGACTGCTTAACTTTCCCAGAGTAGCCAGGACGAGGCACTGACTGACCGGCTTCTATACTTATAGGGTTGTAATACTTTTGGAAACGGTCATAGGTATACTCTAGATAGTTCGCACCTACCAAAAACGTGTTATCTGTACCAAACAGAGAAAAGTCCGTCGTCACATCTATATATGCAGTATCAAACACCCAATTATCTTTGCGTTCGTTACCAGAATGGTCGATCTTAGTATCTTGGTCATAAGTATCGAAACCTGGGTAAGACTCTACATCAAAACGCTTAAAGTCTTGACGGTTGTAACCCGCTTTTACGTTTACATTGTCAGTCACTTGAGCATTAATATCGATACCGTAGTTTTCTACTTCGTTGTCAATCTTTGACCACTGGGCATCCCAGATGTGCTTGTCACCGCGAACCGCTTTACCATCCACAATGTAAGCACCAGAATCCACGCTACCATCGTCTTTCGTGCGATCGTAATGCGCTGACACCATAAAGTTGTCGGTGATGTCGTACTCAACCACTAGGCCCGCAACCGTACGATCCGTTTCTGGCTCGGTACCATCGCCGTAGCTGCGCCAAGAGCCGTAGCTTTCTTTGGCAAAAATTGCGCGCGCGCGCAGTGTCTCTGCATCATTTAGCGCGCCACTCACATCAAGCACAGTACGTGAGTGATCATTCGAACCTAGATCTTGACTCAAACTAGCTTGTGTTTGAGTTGTTGGTTTTTTCGAAACCATGTTTACCAAGCCACCCGGCTCAGATTTACCGTATAGCAAGCCTGATGGACCTTTAAGCACTTCAACACGCTCTAAAAGCTCAATTGGCTGACGGTAGTGTGACCAGTGTTGACGGCCATCACGAAGAAAACCGTCTGAACTGCTAAGTTCAAAACCACGTAGAGAGAAACGTTCGCGGTTACGGCTTGTACCACCCGCGCTAACACTTGCATCGTTACGTAACACTTCACCAAGTGTACTTGCACGCTGCTCATCAATTACCGTTTCATCGATAACCGCTACTTGTCCTGGCGTTTCCAGCTGCGTCATTTCCATGCGCATTGCTGTACTGTTTGTATCCGCCTTGTAGCCGAACTCTCGACCTTCTACAACTACATGTTCGTCTGTTTGAACGTCCGCCACTGCAGGTGTTGCTAACACCGCACCGATCACTAGCGCCAAATGGCTCTTAGTAAACATATCCTTTCACTCCGATTATTATTTTTCGGGTCACATACTTATTGAATGCGATTCCCTCTTAATTATTTCGCGGGTGAATATAAGTGATAAGTATTACCATTTGCATTAAATTTACATTCTTTGCATTTGCAAACTTTTGTAAAGTACTCTCTGATGACGCACCACAATAACGCGATCAACATCACACTTAATAAGACTTAACTATACTTACTGCTTGAACACCAAAGTAACACTCAGACCTCCTTGTTCACGATTTTTCGCCGTAACGGATCCACCCATAATGCGCATGGATTCTTTGACAATCGCGAGACCTAAGCCATAACCGCCAAGCTTCTTATCTCTTGATGCATCTAAGCGAGTAAACGGGTCAAAAATATCGACCAACTTGTTCTCTGGAATACCTGACCCATTGTCGGATACAGACATGGTAATCAATTGCTGCCCATCTTTGACATGATTAGCCAGATAAACTTCTATATGAGATGCTTGCCCTGAATATTTGATGGCATTTCCAACAAGGTTATTCAAACAACGAATGACGAGCGTTTCTTCGCAAAAAGCTTTGGCGCATGTTGCTTCTGAACGGAATGACAATGTTTGTTCTGGTTTTAAATCGATTTTGCACCGCTCTACTTGCGGTGCGAGCAACACCTCTAAATCACGGCGTTTCGCACCTTTGTCGAAACGCGCATTTTCCAAGCGACTGAACTCCAAGATATCGCTAATCAAATGGTTTAGCTCTTTAGCTTCGTCTTCTAGCCTGGTCACCAAGCTTTGCTCGTTCTCCCCAACTCGCTTCCGCAAAAGGTGTAGAACTAAATTCTGTCTTGCTAACGGCGTTCGGAGCTCGTGGGAGACATCTCTTATAAGCAATCGCTGCTTTTCGGCAAGAGAATGAATTTGCTGTGTCATGTGGTCGAAGTCTTGCGCCAGCTCGTTAAACTCGCGCGTATTCGATTTTAACTCTTTCACCACACTGACATTAAAGTCGCCGTTAGATAGCTTTTTGCTTGCTTCTCTTAAGCGATCAAGCGGCTGTTGTAAGTTGCGTGCCATTAGCAATGAGAACAACGCCAAAATAACTACCGCAATCACCACTTTGAGAATAGAGAAATATAAAATGAAGTCATGTGCGGGATGCAGTCGATGTGGCAGTTGAATCACCAAGCTATTATCTTTAATCAAAGGGATATTGATAATCGGGCGATTTACCTTTCCCTCAAGTTGATCATCAATACTTCTTTTAAATTGAAGTTTGAACTCGAAGTGTGGATGCATTAAACGGTGAGTGACCGGTTGCTGGTGCTCATTCAGCACAAACAGATAAAAGTTTTGCGCGTTCGCCCAATCCGCAAGTTCGTCCATATCTCCGTGCTCAATCAGCACATTGGCTTGATATGCAAGATCGAGCATTTCTTCTCGCACACTGTCCGGCACTTTTAGCATGGCTTTCACGAGAGCTTGCTCCGCCATTGCTTGTACGACCAAAATACTTATCACAATTGCAGTCATATAACTAAACAACTTAAACGCTAAGCTGTCTTTACGTTTCGCGATAAAAGGTGGGCACGTGAGCTTCATTAATTGTTTACAGCCTCTAGGTAGCTGTAACCTTTGCCACGGAAGGTTTTGATATGTTGCTTAGAGAGCCCTGCTTCTACTAGCTTGCGACGTATATTACTGATGTGCATATCAAGGTTGCGGTCAAAAGGGCTTAGCTCTTTCTTTAATACTTCGGTTTGGAGTTCCGCTTTTGAAATCACCACACCTTGGTTTTTGACTAAATAGCTCAGTAATTCAGCTTCCGTGCTTGTGAGTGGTAAGCTATTGAGCTGAGCACTGATCGTTTGAACGGTACTGCACATCGCCTGACGTTGGCGCTCTAAACCAACACGACGAAGAATCGCTTTGATGCGCATCAGAAGCTCAGCAACATTAAAAGGCTTTCCTATGTACTGATCGGCTCCCGCTTGGTAGCCATCAAGCATCGAGTTTTCATCATTAAGAGCAGTAAGCATTAGAATAGGTGTCGCGAAGCGTTGACAGATTCTACGGGCAACTTGCATGCCGTTAAGGTTTGGTAACATGACATCAAGCAGTACAAGATCTACCGGCGTTTTTTCCATATATTGCAAAGCACTTTCACCGCAATGTACAGAAGAGACAATATAGCCCTCCTCTTGCAAAACTGCTTCTAATAGCTCACACAAAGGAACGTCATCATCCACTATCAAAACTCGAGACATTACCACTCACCATTTAAATAAAAATGGTTCGCATTCTATTACTCATTTACAAATTAAACAACTACACATCCTAGGGCTTTAGTACAAATAGCTCTATGGCAGTAGACCGGAGTGCTAAGCTAACTAGAGCCTGATAATGAGGGTAGATCAGGGCGTTAGATTCGTCTGCTTAGCGACATTTTCCACGATGTGTTTTAAATGGGTGCTGATCGTTTTTAATGTGGCAAGCTCCTCTTCAGTGAAGGGATGCATCAGAACTGAGTTTGCTCCGCTTTTTCCAATAACCGTAGGTAGGCTGAGAACAACATCATGCAAACCATATTGCCCCGACATCATCTTACCGACGGGCAACACCGATCGTTCGTTAATCGTCACGGCTTGAATGATTCGAAAGACACTGGCGGCAATGCCATGAACGGTGTTCTGCTTACGCCGAAAGATTTCGTATCCCGCCTGTTTCACCGCCTCAAGAAGTGCGTGCGGATCAATTCTCTCAATGTTATGGGTATCGCAGTAATAGTCGGCCGGTTGCCCAGCGATAGAAATTAAGCTCTTAGGAGTAAAGCAATGGCTACCATGCTCTCCTAATACATAACCAAACACGTTCTTCGGGTCTAGGTCTACACGGCCAGCAACAATACTCATTAAACGAGCGGTATCAACTACACAGCCACTGCTAATAACTTTACTCGGCTCAAAACCGGTGTTGGTGACAATAAAGTGCGCCACGATATCGCATGGGTTTGACACAACAATCAACACCGCATTTGGCGCTACGCGTTCTATTTGACGCGCAATATCAACTCCAATTTGAGCATTAACCTCAGCAATATCTAAACGAGTTTGTCCTTGTTTAATCTGCGTACCAGCGGTGATAACAACAAGAGAGGCTTCGAGTAAATCTAAGTAATCATCCGACGGCATAATGCGTGTGTTTTTTGAAAAAGTCAGTGCCATCGTGTGACGAAAATCAAACACTTCACCCTTGGCACGTTCTAAATTTTTATCAAGTAGAACAAGCTCACTAAAACCACCCAGAGTGAGTAAGTAATTACATACTCCCACACCAACAGCTCCTGCACCAATAACACCGATCTTCATATTTCTCTCTCCCGATAACCATGATGCACTCGCAACTACCTTGCTCTTTAAAAATGAGCGGCAGGAGAATAAAAGTCCAACTTTGGTTCATGATTCGACAGGAGTTCTTCCAACGACCTACCTTGACGAATGGGCGATTTGGCTTTTATTAAGACGATCTGACAACATGCACCTTGAGGTATATCTTCAAAGCAAAAAACGAGTACAATCTGCTCATCACAAAGCAGAAGATGAAGAACATGGAAACATTAGTAATTGGTCATCGTGGTGTTGCTGGCTCATACCCAGAAAATACAAAAGTGAGCGTTCAGGCCGCCATTGACCTCGGATTAAATTGGGTTGAAGTTGATGTACAACCGACCAAAGATAATGTTTTAGTGGTTTGCCATGATCACACCATAAATCGATGCAGTAATGGACAAGGGCGTGTCGATGAACTGACGCTGGAAGAGTTAAAGGCGTTAGATTTTGGTAGCTGGTTCAGCGCAGATTTTTCAGGTGAGAAAATCATGACATTAGATGATCTGCTCACTTTAGCTACTGAGCACAAGCTTAACTTGAATATTGAAGTTAAGGTAGATCGCCACCCAGCAGAAGAAGTGGCACAAGCTCTCGCCAACGTACTAGCAAAAAGTCCCATGCCGCAAGAGAAGGTACTACTCTCCAGTTTTAGTCATGATGTCATTAGAGCGCTGCATAAAAACTGCAATGAGTATCGATTAGGTGTATTGAGTGAATTCTTAACGAGAAAAGATAAACGCCTTTTGGAAGAAGTTAACGCCTATAGCTGCAACCTAAACATTAACTGGGTTCGCTCGCGCCAAATAAACAAACTCCAGCAGGCGGGTTACAAAGTGATGTGTTATACAGTGAACAATCCAAACAAACTGAAGTACCTACCTCAGTTAGACGGTATATTCAGTGATCATCCACAACGCTTTATGCCATAGCACATACCACCTTGAGCTTCAGAGGCACCATTTCGTTACCACTCAATCTGAATTGGTGTCCCCATCTCGACAAGCTGGATAAACTCATCCATCTCTTCATTGGTAATCGCAATACACCCATTGGTCCAATCAAAGCTTTGAATATAAATCGGCAACTGACTCTCACCGTTTTTTAAACCATGAATTTTGATGTTCCCTCCTGGGGACACACCTCGGCGCTTCGCTTCCAACGTATCAATCGCATCAGGGTAGCTAATATGCACAGAACGATAAAAAGCCGAGTCTTCTATGACGTAATCTAAGGTGTATTCGCCCTCAGGTGTACGATTGTCTCCCTCTTCTTGTTTATGCCCTTTAGGGTTCGCTCCTAAAGCAATGCGGTATTCTTTTAGTATTGTGCCTTGTTCCATTAAATACATTCGACGCTTTGACTTGTCGACTTTAACAAAATCTACAGCTGCATGGACGCCAGAAGCCAACACACAACACAAGAACATAGAGCACCATTTCACTGACATTGCCGGAACGCCTAACCTAACTAAAGTGAACAAGAAAAGAGCGATTATGCTAGTCAGTTAGCGCCCGTAAAGCAAACAGTATCTAGGGTAGACCCTGTATTACCCCAGGAGCTAATGGAATGAGCGCACAAGTGCAGAATCGTAAGATAATACTCATTGAAAGGCGTGATCGTTATCGTTGTTTGATATGGCAAAAGTTAAAGAGAAGATTTCTCTATTCATTCCGCCTAAGTTGCATTACTTTATAAGTATATTTATTTATAAAATCCGCACTTTTTGAGAGGGAACCATGATTAATATTGCTTTTTTTAGTGCAAAATCCTACGACGAGGCCTCTTTTAATAAAATTAAAAATAACCGAGATTTTGAATTCCACTATCACGACTTCCGGCTAACCGAAAAAACCGCCAAAATGGCACATGGTTGCGATGTCGTGTGTGCTTTCGTCAATGATGACCTTTCAGCTCCCGTTCTTAAACAGCTTTCTCTGGGCGGAACTAAGCTTATTGCCATGCGCTGCGCGGGTTTTGATAAAGTTGATCTACAAGCCGCTAAAGAACTTGGCTTACAAGTAGTTCGAGTTCCAGCTTACTCACCAGAGGCGGTGGCGGAGCACACAGTCGGTTTGATGATGTGCCTAAATCGTCGCCTTCACAAAGCCTACCAACGCACACGTGACGCCAACTTCTCGCTAGAGGGCCTAGTTGGCTTTAACTTTTACGGGAAAACCGTTGGTGTCATTGGTACAGGTAAGATTGGTATCGCGACGATGCGTATCTTCAAAGGGCTTGGCATGGAGCTGCTTTGCTATGACCCTTACGAAAATCCATTAGCACTAGAAATGGGAGCGCGTTACTGTTCGCTTGAAGAAATCTACGCTAATGCGGATATTATCTCTCTCCATTGTCCAATGAGTGAAGAAAACTATCACCTATTGAACGAAAAAGCCTTCGCGCAAATGAAAGATGGTGTGATGATCATTAACACTAGTCGAGGCGAGTTGCTGGATTCACTAGCGGCGATAGAAGCCTTGAAACAAGGTAAGATTGGCGCGCTTGGTCTAGACGTGTATGACAATGAAAAAGACTTGTTCTTCCAAGATAAATCTAACGATGTCATCGTAGACGATGTTTTCCGTCGCTTATCGGCTTGTCATAACGTGCTGTTTACTGGCCACCAAGCATTCTTGACTCACGAAGCACTTAATAATATTGCCTCAGTTACGCTCGATAACGTCGAAGCCTTTTTCTCTGGTAACGTATCGGGCAATGAACTGATTAACTAAAGCCAGACAATCGAGAAGTATAGTAGAGCGTGTGATCTCAGCTATGCTATACTTCTCGACTATTTAAAATTTGAGCCAAATTACCATGAGCATAAAAACTGATATTCAAAAGCTGCACAACCGTTTAGATACATGCCAACGTAAACTTGATGCGGCACGTTCTCGTGGTGATCACGAAATGATTACAAAGTTCACGGATGAAGTAGAACAGCTAACCAAAAAGCTTAATCAGTTAAAGCATAAGCAAAACTATGAGCTGAACAAAGAACGTAAAAGCTTACTTGATATGCCATTCTCTCGTGAAATCACCAAAGCAGAACAAGCGGACATCGGCAAACTGAAAAAACGCGTACGCGGCTTAGTAATCGTTCACCCACTAACAAAAGTTGGTAAAGAGCTTCGCCTCGATGTCATGACAGGCTTTGCGCCAAAAGAGTTTTAAACTCATATTAATACTCGTTGAGCCTAAGCATTTGCTTGGGCTTTTTATTTTGTACTGCTTCATTAAATTTCATCGAAATATCAACCCATAAACTATTAAAAAGGTCAGAGACAAAAGCCACTGACCTATTTTCAACCAATACCGTCTGCATTACATCTCAACGCTACGACAGTTGCTGCAACTTGTGCTCCACAACGGGGTCATTCGGAACTAACTGCTGAGCCACTTCCAAAAGTTGTACTGCATCTTGCGGATTGTCATGCTCATGCTTCATCGCAATATCAACAAGTGGCTGAATATCGATTTGCGCTTGATGCTCCTTCACATGTTCTTTCTTTTCTTCAATTAACACATTATGAGCGGTACTCAGTAAGTTCAAACGATGCTGTGAACTCGCATTCGCCTTGTTAAGGCACTGATAGTAATCTTCTTTTAATCGCAGCGTTTTGGTCTGATGGCGAAACTGCGCTATATCTATCTTCTGATAACGTATAAAATCTACGGCCACTTGCTTATAAAAACCGAATTTATTCAAATACGTCGCGTGTGTACCATGCCCCATACCGAAGACTCTCAAGTGAGTGAGCTCTGGGTAGCGTTTGGCGTGAAGGCGGTCGATTTCATTGGTTGGATCATAAATGATGTAACCTTTTGCATCTCCAAGGTTGAGGTCGTGGTACTTTCCTTCCCAATCAAATTGTTGGGCAAGTTCAGTACTTGGCCTGTCATCCCATGGCACTAGCACTTTGTTTTTTGTACTGACCGGGTGAAACATCAATACTTGATCCAACTTTAATAGATTGGAAAAAGCGCCAATAGCAAAACCACCGCGGCTAAGGCCATAACCTAAACGGCATTCAAAAGGCTCAAGTAATGTCGATAACTGCTCTAGAAAGAAAATCAAATTACGGCTGCGAAACCAGTTACTTTTCCCAAGGTGCTGAAAAGAAATAATATTTACTTTTTGTTTCTGGGCTAAGCGATAGCCCCAAGGCGCAAAGTCTGAGTGTAAGTCCTGTACTTGTAGATTCGTACCAGCAGGGGAAAAGGTGAACAACAGCGGTTTATTGCGGTCGACAAACTCATACTTAACAAACACATCATCAAGTAAGTCCTCCCCGGACATCGGTAGCCTGGTTTGCTGTTCTTCACGAGAAAGAGCCAGCCATTCATCCAACCAGTACAGTAACTTCATTAATCCTCCATCTAAATTGCGCCTAGCAATTGTGTTAAAAATCTAGTTTTTAGTGTGTGATCATCTCCCCCTAATTACAGGGGACTCTGATATCAGTCCTCTTTTAAAACAAAGCGTGAATTTGCTTATTAAATTGGTCAATATCTATGGTTTGATGACGAACAAATTCCTTCGCCACCAGATTAAAAAATTCTAATTTATCTAATTGTGTGGATTGAGTGCCGTGCCCCATACCGACGACTTTTAAATGAGTAAGCTCTGGATAACGTTCAGCATGAAGACGATCAATACGATTGGTGGGGTCATAAATAATGTAACCTTTGGCATTGCCCAAATTTCGATCATGGTAGCCGCTTTCCCAATCGAACTGTTGAGCAAGCTCAGTGCTCGACCGATCATCCCATGGCACTAACGCTTTATTTTTTGTGCTAACAGGATAAAACAACAAAAGACGCTCCAACTTCAGTAAGTCAGCGAATGCGCCAATAGCAAAACCACCTCGGCTCTGCCCATAACCCAAACGACATTTGAAGGGCTTAAGCAACTCAGACAACTGCTCCAGAAAGAAAATCAAATTCCGGCTACGGAACCAATTGCTTTTACCTAAATGTTGAAAGGCAATAATATTTACTTGTTGTTGTATTCCGAGGTCGTAGCCCCAAGGAGAAAAATCCGGAGTTAAGTCTTGTACCTGAGCATCAGTACCGGAAGGAGAAAATGTGAACAACAATGGCTTGTTAAGATCGACGAATTCATACTTCACAAAAACATCATCAAGTAAATCGTAGCCAGAAATTGGTAAAGCAGCATTTTGCTCTTTTTGAGTAAGCGCTTGCCATTCATCTAACCAGTAAAGTAGCTTCATTTTTTCTCCAAGTGCATCCGCAGTATTTAGACTGAAACTCTATCAAAATGCTTTTAAGCATCCCACGTTGAGACTTAACAAAGCTCTACTTAAAGCCCAAATGACCTATGGAAATGTCTTCGATTGAAGATATTACTGCGTAAACTACACCCAAAGTGAGTACGCTAAAGAACTTAGAGAAAGGGCCGGAGAAAAGCCAATTAGAAGTTTTCGATAACAGCTGTTAAAAAACAGCAGATACAAAAAAACCGCTGTAAGAACAGCGGTTTTTTAAAGGTGGCGGAGAGATAGGGATTTGAACCCTAGATACGCTATTAACGTATGCCGGTTTTCAAGACCGGTGCTTTCAACCACTCAGCCATCTCTCCACAAATTGTCACTAAAACTTAGTCTTATACTATCGATGCTAATTTTTAGTTTTGCCTTCAGTTATCTTAATTAAAAAGAAAACTTGAAAGCGATGTTTAAAGCCTGGCGATGTCCTACTCTCACATGGGGAAGCCCCACA